>CAXSEU010000347.1:0-1317 GCA_964236485.1 uncultured Lichenihabitans sp.
GGATCGTCGCGCTCCTCCCGCAGGCGACATCGCATGTCGCCTGCGTCGAATAGGCCGTCAGCCTACACCCATCCCGAAAGCTCGCGGCGGACGATAGCCTCGATGACCTTCATGCCGCCCGGGCTGTCGTTGAGGCATTCGATGCGGGCGAAATGCTCCCCGCCCCCCTGGCGAAAATACCCCGCATTCTCGGCGCCGATTTCCTCGATCGTCTCCAGGCAATCGGCCGAGAAACCCGGAGTCACCACGACCAGGCGCTTCACGCCCCGGCGAGCCAGGTCCTTGATGGTCTCGTCCGTATAGGGCTGCAACCACTCGGCACGGCCGAATCGCGACTGGAAGGTCAGCAGGAGTTGCTCCGGCCTCCAGCCGAGGGCTTCGCGCAGCAGGCGCCCGGTCTTGACGCACTGGCAGTGGTAGGGATCGCCTTTCAGCAGGTAATCCTTGGGGACGCCGTGAAACGAGGCGATGACGACCTCGGGTTCGAAGGCCAGCTTCGCCAGGCCGTCGCGCACCGAGCCGGCAAGCGCCTCGATATAGGTGGGGTCGTCCGCATAGGGCGGAGCCACCCGCAAGGTGGGCTGCCAGCGCATCGTCGCCAGGGCCTCGAAGGTCTTGTCGCAGGCCGTTGCCGTGGTGGCCGCCGCGTATTGCGGGTAGAGCGGCACGAGCAGAATTCTGTCGCACCCTTGGGCGGACAGGCTGTCCAAGGCCGACTTGATCGACGGGTTGCCGTAGCGCATTCCCCACTCGACGGCGATGTCCGCGCCATCGGGTCCCAGCAGGCCGGCTCCAAGCGACGCCCGCAGTTTCTCGGCTTGTGCCCGGGTGGTGGTCTTCAGCGGGCTCTCGTCGAGTTCCCTGTTCCAGATGCTGTCGTAGTCCTTGCCTTTGCGCGAAGGACGGACGTTGAGGATGACGCCGTTGAGGATCAGGAACCAGAGCGCACGAGGCACCTCGATGACGCGAGGGTCGGACAGGAACTCGTTCAGATACCGCCGCATGGACCAGTAGTCGGTCGCGTCCGGCGTACCGAGGTTGGTCAGCAGCACGCCGATGCGGCGCGCCTTGACGGCGGGATGGCCTGCCGGCAGCGGCCCCGTGGCGGCATTCATCCTGGTGTGAGCGTTCATGGTTCCTTAGGGGCCTCATCCGGCCAGAGCGCATGGAAATGGTGCACGGGTCCGTGCCCGCCCCCGACGTCAAGCTTGCCGCCGCCGCGGAGCGCTCCCGACAGATAGGATTTAGCGCTGCCGATCGCATCGACGAGCCCAAAGCCCCGAGCCAGGAAAGCCGCAATGGCGGACGACAGGGTAC
>CAXSEU010000347.1:1327-4113 GCA_964236485.1 uncultured Lichenihabitans sp.
GGTACAGCCGGTGCCATGGGTGTTGGCGGTCGCGACGCGCGGCTCCCTGAAGACGTGATGGGCCGCGCCGTCGAACAGCACGTCGATCGACTCCGGCCCGGAAAGATGCCCGCCTTTGACCAGCGCGGCCTTGGCCCCCATCCGGCACAAGGTCGCGGCCAGTCCGCGCATGCCGTCGACATCGCTCGGGACCTCACCCTCGGCCAGGCGCGCGGCCTCCGGCAGGTTGGGCGTGATCACCGTCGCCAGGGGCATCAAGTGGCGACGCATCGCCACGACCACGTCCGGATTCCCGAGGCTGTCGCCGCTGGTCGCGACCAGCACCGGATCGAGCACCGAGGGACACGATGCACGCTCGCCGAGGCACCGCGCGACCGCCTCGGCGATCTCGCCCGTCGCCAGCATGCCGATCTTGACGGCCGCGACATCGACATCGGCAAAGACGGCGTCGAGCTGCGCGGCCAGAAAGTCGGACGGCGGGATATGGACGGCGGTCACGCCCCGCGTGTTCTGCGCCGTCAGGGCCGTCAGGGCCGCCATGCCGTAGCAGCCGAGCGCCGCGAAGGTCTTGAGGTGCGCCTGGGGCTCGCGCAGGAAATAGAACGCGTTGCGCAGCGAAGGTCTTGAGGTCGGCCTGGATCCCGGCGCCGCCGCTCGGATCTGACCCGGCTATGGAGAGGAGATTCGGGATGCGGCGCCGGGGAGAACCGAGGGAGGTTGTCATGGTCTCCTATATCGCTCCAATCACCACGTCCCCAAGGTTCGACGGGTCTTGACAAGGAATGCCGCGCGGCCCTCAGGGGTGGCGCGGTTCATGTCGTGGAGCGCCAGGTAATCGCATGCGGCGCGCTTCGCCGTATGGGCCCTGAGAGCCCGCGTGAAGAAGCGCTTGGGCGGGTCGCCCGCCAGAAGCGTGCGCCAGCGGTCTCCTCCATAGGTGCAAACCGCCGCAAGCCTGCGAATATGTCGCAGGGTGAAGTCGAGCTTGCCGCCCTCGTCGATGTCGAAAGCGACGCCGGGGAGGAATACCCGGTCGACATATCCCTTGAGGATCGCCGGATATCCATAGTTCCAGACCGGGTGAACGAGAACCAGTCCCTCGGCCTCCTTCAGGCGCCGGACATGGTCCTCGACGCCTAGCCTGTTCACGCGGGTGTCGTGGTAATCTATTCGCCCCTGGCGCGTCATGACGGGGTCGAAGCCCTCGGCATTGAGATCGCAATCATCCACCGCGTGGCCGTTCCTCTTCAGCGTCGAGACCACGACATCGTGCAGTGCGGAGACGAAACTCGTTTCCACCGGATGGGCATAGAGCACCAAGACCTTTAGGCCTGGGATCGGCACACCGGCGCAAGGGAGGAGAAGAGATAGGTCTTCCCACTGGAAAAATCGAAGCCCGGATCATCCCAGGCGATCATCTTGCCCGGGTTGAGCAACCCTTGGGGATCGGCTTCCCGCTTGAAGGCGAGCTGTGCCGCGTCGGTCTCTTTCATACCGCCCTCCTCCAGCGTGTAGCGGTGCGGGTTGAAGATCGGCGCGCCCATAGCCTCATGGATTCGGATGATCTCGTCGAGCCGCTCTTCCGTGGTGAAGCGCACCAGCGGCAGGCCGAAGCAGGTCACCTTGCCGTTGAACCGCGTATATTCGAGATGTCCCATGACCTCGTCGCCGAAGCGGGCATGGATCTCCCGCACGAGGCGCAGTTGATCCGGGAAGGGATAAAGAACCTGCAGATAGGTGATGGCCGGGTCGACCCGCAGCGCGCGCAGCGTGGTGTGGTTCCAGGCGAGTTCGTAATTGGGCGGAAGGCTCTCCCGGTCTTCCGCCGGCACGCACGAAGCGTCGAACAAGACCTCGGCCCGCCCGAACTGACGGCAGAAGACCCGGAACGCATCGAGTGCGTGGCCTGCGACCATGACCAGCACGATGCTCTTGCCGGCGGGAACGAACCGGCGATGGCGGAGGAAATAGAGTTGGGGTACTGGCGCGGCGACCGGGGTGACGAGCTTGGTCAGGATGCCGTCCTGCTCTCCGAGTTCGTTGCCGAACCAGGCCGCACGCTCGAAATCATCAAAGCCGACGATCACGTCGATCCAGTCGTAGGCGGCGGCGAGCGGCATCTCGACTTCGGTGATGATGCCGTTGGTTCCGTAGGCGTGCGCGACCTTTGGAAGGTCCGCGCCCCGAACCTGGAGGAGGCGCGGCGTGGCCTCCATGGTCGAAACCTTGACACTCAGGATATTGCCGAGATCGCGCAAGCCGCCCCAGGTGATGGAGCCGACGCCGCTCGATCCGCCGGCGATGAATCCGCCGATCGAGGCGGTGTTGTAGGTCGAGGGGTGCATCCGCAGTTCCTGCGCGGAATGCGCCCTGGTCTGCCGATCCGCCTCGGCCAGGATCACCCCCGGTCCGCATCGCAGCCGGCCGGGCGCGACCGCGGACACCGTGTTCATGTCGGCCAGGCTCAGCACGACGCCGCCGTCGATGGGCATGGCTTGCCCGTAATTGCCGGTGCCCCAACCGCGCGGCGTAACCGGAATTTCCAGGGCGTGGGCGGCGGCGAGCGTCTCGACCACCTCGACGGCGTTGCGCGGCGTCACGACGATATCGGCCGTCACATGGTCGAGCTGACGCTTGAGGACCGGCGAGTACCAATAGAAGTCTCGGCTTTTCTGCTTTACCAGGGCCGGGTTGGTATCGTGCTTGATCGGGCCAAGCCGCTTGCGCAGCCCGTCGATGTCGTAGCGACCCGTCATGGCCGCAGCCCTTCGAGGTGGTCGAGAGCC
>CAXSEU010000348.1:0-4100 GCA_964236485.1 uncultured Lichenihabitans sp.
CGCCAGCACCGAAAGGCAGGGCAGGGAGCCGACATCGACCATCATCCGGAACGCCTGGCCGAGCAGGAAATCGCCCACCAGCACGCTGGCCTCGTTGCCCCACAGCATCCGGGCCGCGAGCTTGCCTCGGCGCATGTCGCTCTCGTCCACCACATCATCGTGCAACAGGGTCGCGGTGTGCATGAATTCCACCGAGGCGGCGAGCTTGATATGGCCGTCGCCCCCGTAGCCGCACAGACCCGCCGAAGCCAAGGTCAACATCGGCCGCAACCTCTTGCCGCCGGACTCGATGAGATGGTTGGCAACCTCCGGGATCATCGTGACGCTTGAACCGGTGCGGGCCAAGATTGTCCGGTTCACGCGTTCCATATCGGCCCGTACAAGCGTCCAAAGCTTTGCGATGTCGGCGCTGCTGGCCGCTTCGTCGATGGGGAGGACAACGCCCAAATCCAAGGTTCCTTGTCACGTTGGTGCGGCCGGACCATAAAGACCCGGCCGCGGCGCTGCAACATGGCATGTGTCGGCGGCCCATCGCCCTTCGACGCCGCAACATACCGGATCCATGATCGAACTGCTCCGCACCAACGATCTGGTTCTGATATCGGTCGTCGAGGCGCTGCTCGCCGAGGCGCGTGTCGGCTGCTTCGTCGCCGACCAGCATATGAGCGTCGTCGAGGGATCCTCGGGTTTCCTTCCTCGCCGGATCATGGTCGAGGCCAGCCTCGTCGGGCGCGCCCGTCGGCTGCTCTCTGAGGCGGGCTTCGCGGGGGAATTGGCGCGTGAGTGACGCGGCGGGGTTCGCGGCCTCCGAGGCCGTCACCGATGCCATTCTGGGCGGCCGCCTCGTCCTGCGCCAGCCTGGACGGGGCCACCGGGCCGGCACCGACGCGGTGCTCCTCGCGGCGGCGGCCGAGGTCAGGGCCGGCGATGTCATGGTGGATGTCGGCGCGGGCGTCGGCACCGTGGGACTTGCCCTGGCCCTGCGCGCCGGCGACCTGTCCGGCACGCTGCTGGAGGGAGATGCGGAGGCCGCCGAGCTCGCCATCGAGAACTGCCGTCTCAATGGCGTCGAGCAGCGGCTCAGGGTGGCGCAGTGCGATCTCTTCGATCCGGCGTCCCGCCGGGCGGCAGGGCTCGAGGACGGCAAGGCGACGCTGGTGGTGACGAACCCGCCCTTCTATACGGGACGCGACACCCGGCCATCGTCGCACCCGGGCAAGGCCGGCGCCCATCATCTTCGTCACCACGGCGTATCGCTCGATCACGACGACTGGCTTCGCGCGGCCGCGAGCCTTCTGGCTCCCAGAGGGCGCTTCCACACGGTACACCGGCCCGAAGCTCTGCCGGCGCTCCTTCGGGGCTGCGAGGGACGACTCGGCGGGGTGTCGGTGATGCCGGTCCACGCGCGGGCGGGCGACGCGGCGATCAGGGTGCTCCTATCGGGTCGCAAGGGCAGCCGGGCGCCGCTGCGGCTCTGCCCGCCCCTCGTGCTGCATGGCTGCGACGGGCGGTTCACGCCTGAAGCCGAAGCCCTGCATCGGGGAGAGGCGCTAATCCCCATGTGAAGAGAGGCCCGACCGCCCGGGCCTCTTGTGAACCGCTCAGTAGCGGTGGTGCCAGCCGTATCCGCCCCAGCCGTGGTTGAACCGCGCACGGAAGCCATAACCGTGACCGAAGCCATAGCCACGACCATAGAACGGCGCCCGTACCACACGGAACGGACGCACCACGAAGGGCCGGACGATGGGGCGATAGGCATACCGAACGATCGGCCGGTACACGTGGCGGACGGGACGATAGGCGTAACGAACCACCGGGCGATAAGCGTGGCGCACGATGGGCCGGTAGTACCGGACGACGGGGCGGTAGCCGTAACGCACCAAAGGTCGGTAGCCGTATCGGAAGACGGGGCGATACGCGAAGCCGCGATGGCGGAAGCCGTAGCCATAGTTGTGGAAGCCATAGCGGAAGCCGCCGACGTAGCGGTGGTGATAGTCCCCGCCGTAAACGTAGGCTTGAGCCGGTTCGATGCTCGCCAGCGTGGCCGCGCCGAGCGAGACCGTGACCACCGCGGCGGCTGCGGCGGCCTTGAGGAAGCGGCCCGTCGTCGATAAAGACATTCTCATCGTCTGGATTCCTTCTGATGAAGACCTGATCCGAGGAGGTCGAGTGACCGGTCTTGCAGGCGACATGAAGCAACGCGGCTGAACGGGTCCTGAGTCCGTCGTTCAAGTCGCGTTCATCCGTCCGCCTCGGTGGAGCCGAGTTTATGCGAACCAGGAGAAGATAAAGCGTTCCGGCTTATGACGTATTCCGGCCGTTTTCCCCGCGACTGCACCCCATAGATCCTATCGCCCGAAAGGCTAGACCATGCGTTACCTGCATACGATGATCCGCGTTGCCGATCTCGACAGGACGATCCGCTTCTTCACGGATCTGCTGGACATGACGGAAGTGCGCCGAATCAACAACGAAAAGGGACGCTTCACGCTGGTGTTCCTGGCCGCGTCCGAGGATGTGGGGCGAGGCCGGGACGAGCGGACACCGCTCGTCGAACTCACGCACAACTGGGATCCGGAAGAGTACAAGGGCGGCCGGAACTTCGGTCACCTGGCTTACGAGGTCGACGACATCTACGCCACTTGCCAGAAACTGATGGACGCTGGCGTCACCATCAATCGACCGCCGCGGGACGGCCACATGGCCTTTGTCCGAACGCCGGACAGTATTTCGCTCGAACTCTTGCAAAAGGGCGAGGCGAAGGCTCCGGCGGAGCCCTGGGTTTCCATGAAGAACACGGGCGATTGGTGAAGTTCCCGGCTCCTCGAAACATCATGAGGCGATCATGAGCCGGGGTGCGGACCAGGACGGCGCCTTCATGGCGCGCGCCACCGCGTTGTCGCGAGCCGGCATGGAGGCCGGCTCGGGCGGACCGTTCGGAGCCGTCCTCGTGAGGGACGGGCGCATCATAGCGGAAGGGTGCAACCAGGTAACCTCGTCCAACGATCCGACGGCGCACGCCGAGGTCGTGGCCATTCGACGGGCCTGCGAGGCGCTCGGCACCTTTTCCCTCGCCAACACGACGCTCTACTCGAGTTGCGAGCCGTGTCCGATGTGCCTCTCGGCAATGTACTGGGCGCGGGTCGACCGGCTGGTGTTCGCCAATACCCGTGACCAGGCGGCGGCGATCGGCTTCGACGACGCCTTTTTGTACGACGAAGTCGTGAAGCCGCCGCTGGTCCGCGCCTTGCCGACGCTTCACCAGCCCTCGACCGAGGCGGAAGCTGTGTTCCATGCCTGGGCCGAGAAGGCCGACAAGGTGTCGTATTAGCGCACGTCAGGCCGGGTCTCCTTCGGCCGATGATCATACTTGCGCCACCGAAGCGCGGAAGGTGACGGGTTCTCGTTCCGATCGGCACTTCCCCCAATATCTTCCGAGGGGGAAACCCGATCACCGTGGAGGAAGGTCATGCTGAGCCGAAGAAGACTTCTGAACAGCGGCGTCGCCGGATTGGCCGGTGTTCTGTCGCTCCGCACCCTGACGGTTCGCGCGGCCGCGACGATCAAGATGTCGGACGCCGAGTGGCACAAGCGGCTGAATGCGGCCCAGTTCGACGTGCTGCGTCGTGAAGGCACGGAGGCGCCCTTCACCAGCCCGTTGCTGCACGAGGCGCGCGCCGGCACCTTCGCTTGCGCGGGATGCGACCTGCCGCTGTTCTCGTCGAAGACGAAGTTCGACAGTGGCACCGGCTGGCCGAGCTTCTGGGCGCCGCTCGAGAGAGCGGTCGACAAGACGAGCGATACCTCGCTTGGCATGTCCCGCGACGCGATCTCGTGCAGCCGGTGCGAGGGCCACCTCGGGCATGTCTTCGATGACGGACCGAAGCCCACCGGCCTCAGGTACTGCATGAATGGTGTCGCCTTGACTTTCGCGCCGGGCACCGCCTGAGCGTCCGCACCTCCGGGCTAGGCCGCCGTCCGGCGGTACGCGGGGTGTATTTCCGCATCGAACGACGCAGAAGGAGCGATGTGAATGCCGGGCTCTGACACGACCGTGAAGGACTACCCCGTTACGCATAGCGACGCGGAATGGCGGCGCA
>CAXSEU010000349.1:0-211 GCA_964236485.1 uncultured Lichenihabitans sp.
TCCAGGCGATGGACGATGCCGGGACGCCGTACGCCGCCAATTCCCGACAGACTGTCGCCGCAATGCGCCAGAAGCGCATTGACCAGAGTCCCGGTCTCGTGTCCAGCCGCCGGATGGACCACGAGTCCCGCTGGCTTGTCGAGCACCAGGAGGTCCCGGTCCTCGAAGACGCCCTTCAGCGGAATGGACTCCGGGCTCAGCACGGGGGCTT
>CAXSEU010000349.1:221-4094 GCA_964236485.1 uncultured Lichenihabitans sp.
ATTCGACCTCGCCGCGCAACTTCTGCCCCCCGTCGAGTGCGAGGACTCCATCAACCGAGACGCAGCCTGCCGCGATGAGCGCCTGGACGCGGGTGCGCGACAAAGGCAGGTCGTGCTGGTGCACGAGATCCGCGAGCGCTCTGTCGAGCCGGATCGAGGCGAGGTCGGCTTCGGTGCGGAACGACAGGGTATCGAAAGGCTTATCCACCGGGCCGCGACTCCGTCGGATCCTGGAGCGGGTCAGGCCGTTTTGAAGCGGAGCTTCGAACAAGCCTGTGGACGCACTCGCTTTTGAGCTGGCGTATGTCAGCCACAGCACGACATACGCTAGTGAAGGGCGACGGTCTGCAATTCCTGCTCCCACGCATTCGCCAAAGCGGCGTCCTTGGAGTCGGTCAGCAGGATCGGCACGCCGTCCGCACCGAGCAGCATGAAGAGATCGAGCCCCGGCTGCATGTCCGGCGCTTGGGGGAACAGCCCGGAGACCTGCTCCGAGCGGATCGCCTTGACGTAGGCGATCGCGCCCTGTCCGAGGTGGGTGAATTCATCGATCGACAAGGGCTGGTCGGGGTTTCGGTCGCTCTGCATCGTCACTGTCCTCTTCGTCGCGGTCCCGCACGGACCCGCGCTGTCGGGGCTCGCGCTCAGGAGCCACGCGTCCCGATCCTGATTGTCCTCACGATGGACCGGGATAGGGTCGGCTGATCTCGACAGACGGCAACCGTCACTGAGATCGACGCCAATCACCCCAGGTTCATCGGCGGGAAGGAAGGCTCTTCGAAACGACGGGCCGCTATTCCGCAGTAGAAGAATGGCCAGCCTACGCCTTCAGGCTTTGTTCGCCGCCCACCCGAGATGGCGTTCCGTCACGGAAACGTCAAGCTGGCTGGAAGCAAGCCCGCCGCGGCGAAGATAAGCGCAATGATCTGAGCCGTCAGGCCTCGGCCCCGACGTTCGAGGTCATAGGGCGTCGTCGGGGGCACGACGCTTCAGGCGGGCGGTTATCCGACTCTTGAGGAGCATCGAGCGCATGACGCAACCTCGAAGCGCCATCGCCGGACACGCAGGACGGGCGTGCGCACCTCGATCCGGTCAGGCGTCGAGTTCGGCATAGAGGAGCCGCAGGACCGCCACCGCTGATGATCGGGAACTCCGGTGCGGTGCGCTCGCACGACCACCCGGTCGGCCCCTGGCGATGGCGGCAACAAGCGAACGCCATCGGATATGCCGTGACATTCACGCCGTGAGACAATTGTTAAACAGGGCATTGACTTTTGTGCAATGCGAGATAAATTGCTCACTGCAGCTTCTGCTGCATGCCCTTCTTGGGCGTTTCCTCCCTAGACTTAGGCCGCTCTTCGGAGCGGTCTTTTTTTGTCCAGTGCGCCTATAAATCATACGCGTAGGTTCCGCGCAAGGCTGATATGCGTGAGCTAGGCCTTTCTTTCTCCCCTCACGAAACGCCGTCCGACCTCTGCGAGCAGGATCGAGGCTGCGGCGTCTGCGGTGAACCTCCGCCGCAGCGAGCTGCCTCATCTTTGAGCCGCCTGTCCTTCAGTCCCGCCGGCTGGTGAAGCGTGAGCCGGGAACGGCGAAACGCCAGGGCGTCTCCAAACCCTTGCTGATGCCGATGCGGGGGCCAGCCGCAATCGTCACCGTGCCGCGGCGCGGCTCCAGTCCGAACGGCTGGGCATCCACGGCAAGTCCATCGTGAATGGCCGAGACGCCGAGCGCTTGGCAAAGCCGGCCCGGTCCCGAGCACAGCAGCCGCTCCGCCTCGAGCCCGCGTCGAGCCCGCATCGCGTCGAGCCTGGCTGTGGGCTCCAGGGCCCGGATCAGCACCGCGTCGCCCGTGCGGCAGACCACGTTGAGGCACCAGTGGATGCCATAGGAGCGGTACACGTAGGCGCGACCGGCCGGGCCGAACATCGTCCTGTTGCGGGTTTTCGCGCCACCGAAGCTATGCGACGCGGGATCGTCCGACTCGTAGGCCTCCGTCTCGACGACGATCCCGCCGACGCCTTCGAGCGTCAGCCGCATTCCGAGGAGATCGGGCGCCACGGCCGAGGCGGGCCTCGCAAAGAAGGTCTCGTCGAGCATCTCCCCCCTGTAGCGCAAGCCGAGATCCGCGCCTATGCTCGACCCATCTGAAGACGCGGAGGCCCGAACCGTGAACAAGCCCGTCGTTCCGCCGTTGCCGAACTCGCCCGAGGCCCGCGACATCGCCCACGTGCTGCACCCCTATACGGATGCACGGCGCCATGCCGAGATCGGCCCGCTCGTCATCGACAAGGGCGATGGCATCCATGTCGAGGACGTGCATGGAACCCGCTACATCGAGGCGATGGCGGGGCTCTGGTCGGTGGGGCTGGGATTTGGCGAAAAGCGTCTCGTCGCCGCCGCCTCGGCCCAGATGGAGAAGCTGCCCTTCTACCATCCGTTCACGCATAAATCCCATTCGCCGCTGATCGATCTCGCCGAGAAGCTGATCGGCCTCGCGCCGGTGCCGATGGACAAGGTGTTCTTCACCAACTCGGGGTCCGAAGCCAACGACACGGCCATCAAGCTCCTGTGGTACCGGTCGAATGCCCTCGGCGAGCCGCAACGCAAGAAGATGATCGGTCGAGTGAAGGGCTACCACGGCATCACGATCGCCTCGGCGAGCCTGACCGGCATCGCCACCAACCACACGTCCTTCGACCTGCCGCTTCCCGGCTTTCTGCACGCGCGCTGCCCGCACTTCTGGCGCGAAGGGCTTCCGGGGGAGACCGAGGAGGCTTTCGCGACCCGCCTCGCGGACGAACTCGAGGCGATGATTCTCGAAGAAGGGCCCGAAACCATCGCGGCCTTCTTCGGCGAACCCGTCATGGGGGCAGGCGGCGTCATCGTGCCGCCCGCAACCTATTGGCCGAAGATCCAGGCGGTGCTGCGCCGCTACGGCATCCTGCTCGTCGCCGACGAGGTGATCTGCGGCTTCGGCCGCACCGGAGAGATGTTCGGCTCGACCACCTATGACATCGAGCCCGACATGATCGTGGTGTCGAAGCAACTGTCCTCGTCCTACCTCCCCATATCGGCCCTGATGATGAACGAGGCCGTCTATCGTCCGATCGCGGACGAGTCCCACCGGCTTGGGACGCTCGGCATGGGCTTCACCGGTGGCGGCCATCCGGTGGCGGCCGCGGTCGCGCTCGAAACGCTGGCTATCATCGAGGAGCGGGACCTCGTGGCCCACGTGCGGCGGGTCGGCGCCAAGATGCAGGAGCGGCTTGCCGGCTTCCTCAGCCACCCGCTGGTCGGGGAAGCGCGCGGCGTCGCGCTGATCGGCGCCCTCGAACTCGTGACCGACAAGGCCGCCAAGAAAGGTCTCGACAAACCGGGCCAGCTCGGCGGCTTCGTCAACACCTTCGTCCAGGCCAACGGCGTCATCCTCCGCAACATGGGCGACGCACTGGGCTTCTGCCCGCCGCTGATCATCACCGAAGCGCAGGTCGACGATCTTTTCGACCGCATTGCCGTCTCGCTCGATCAGGCCGCCGAGGCCTTGCCGAACCGGTAGCCTATTCGGCCGGCGCTTCCTTGAGCCGGCCGAGCGCCACGGTCGGCACCAGCCAAGCGACGGCGACGGTCACCACCGCCACCGCGAACACCGCCCAGAACGTCAGGTGCAGCGAGTGCTGGAGCACGTCCCGGATGCCGGCGTCGGTGGATGTGACAGTCGGGCCCCCGTCGAGGAGGTGGCGCAGCGCGTCCGAGCCGATCGCTCCGCCGGCATTGTGCGCCAGCCCGAAATTGAGCACCGCCCCGAAGACGGTTGCGCCGAGCGTCGAGCCGAGGTTGCGGGAGAAGATGTTCGAGGCCGTCGCGCTGCCC
>CAXSEU010000350.1:0-4084 GCA_964236485.1 uncultured Lichenihabitans sp.
CCGAACACGTCGCCTTGCGCCTGCGCCTGGGTGGCTTCGCGATAGTCGAAGTGCGCTCGATCAAGGGCACCTCGGACGCTCCCCCGGTGCTTCGCGAGGCGCTCCTTCAAGGGGTGGACGTGCTGATCCTGGGCCTCGGCATCGCCCTGGACGCGGCAGCCGCCCTGGAGTTGCGGCGCGTCGCCGCCAGCGACCCGATGATCGCGGGCGTTTCGCCGCTCTTCGACGAAGGATCGCCCACCTCGAGTGCCGGGTCGTGGCGGCGCATGCTCCCGGCCGTCACCTACCTGCCTCTGCCGGACCCGCGCTGCCTCTACGTCAAGACCGCGGTCGTGGCGCAGATGCCGCCGGACCATGGCGGGGGCTTCGACTGGGACGCTTACGCCATGCGGATCAATGCGGGCGGCTTTCGCGTGGTCCGCGCCAACCACGCCCCAGCCCATGACCGATTCGACAAAGCGGATCGCGAGCTTTCGCTTTCGGCGCGGGCGCTGCGGCTCGAACCCTCGTGTCCGGGCACACGGGCGGCCGTCGCCTCTTTCCTCTCGGGGGCTCCCCGTGCGGCGGAGCGGGTCCTCACCGGCCTCGGGGCCGATGCCCCGGGCCGTCGGCGTGTCTGCTTCGACCTCGGCCATGTCGGCGCCAGGCGTTCCGGGACCGGAGAGGCGGCCCTCGCGCTGATCCGGGTCGCCGTGAGCGCATGGGCGGCCGAATGGACGGTTTGCGTCCTCGCCTCGCGTGCCACCTACGCCTTTCACTTCGGCGGCCTGCCGTCGGACCCGAAACGCATCGATCCGGCCGAGCCCGAGACCTTTGCCGCCTTCGTCCGCATCGGCCAGCCTTTCAGCTGGAAGGAAATGGAGACCGCCGTCCGGCGCGCCCCGGTGCTCGTCTTCTTCATGCTGGATACCATCGGCCTCGACTGCGTCCGCCTGGCGCCCGACGATCTCGACGCCCTCTGGCGTTTCACCCTTGCCGAGGCCGATGGCCTCCTCTTCAACAGCGCCTTCACGGCGCGGCAGTACGAGCGGCGGTTCGGCCTGCGGGCGAACCAGCCGCGCCTCGTGTCCCATCATTCGATGGATACCGGCGAGTATGGCGCGCGCCGAGCGGCCCCGTCACCCGACGGCATCCTCCTCGTCATCGGCAACGATTTTCCGCATAAGCAGGTCGAGCGGACGGCGCGCCTGCTGGCCGCCGCCTTTCCGGGACGAGCCATCGCGGCGCTGGGCCTGGCTGCGGACGCCGTCCCCGGTGTCGCCGGTCATGCATCGGGCGCGCTCGACGACCACGCCCTCGCGGCGCTCTACGGCCGCGCCGCCCTCGTGATCTATCCGTCCCTCTACGAGGGATTCGGTCTGCCGCTGCTCGAGGCCCTGGCCCATCGAAAGCCGATCCTCGTGCGTGCCTTGCCGCCGTTCGCGGAAATCGCCGCCGGAGTGCCGGAAGCCGCCAACGTCCATGCCTTCCACGGCGACGGGGAACTGCTGGCCCTGGTGCGGGCCGCTCCCGCCTGGACCGAGGCGCGTGGACCCATGCGGGCCCGGCGCTGGGAGGACGGTGCCGGCGATCTCCGCCACGTTCTCGAGGAGGCCATATCGGCCGTCGACTACGAGCGTGTCGTGCGGCGGATCGATTTCCTGCGCGGCAGGCTGACGTTCGTCCGCCACAAGCCGTTCGATGAGGAGAACGCGGGGTTCGGCGAGGATCTCGATCGGCTTGCCGCGGCGGCCGGACGTCTGGCCCGGAACGCCATCCTCGGCATGGCGAAGCTGCCGGGTGCCCGGGCCCTGATCCGACGCGCCCTCGCGGCGGCCCGGTGGGATCGCAGGTCGTGATCCGGGGCGCCCTGCGGCGGCTCGCCGCCCTGCCGGACCTGCTGCGCCCTTCGCCGGATCCGGGCCGCATCGTCGCGATCTGCCACTGCCACCACGTCGAACTCGTCCCCGAGCTGGCGCGGACACTCGGGCGGCTCCCGGCGAGCGCCAGTCTCCATGTGACCTCGAGCCGGCAGGCGGTGCTCGACGCCTGGACGGGCGCGAAAGCCTTGCGCATGACGCCTGTGGGTCACCGTGTCGAGAACCGCGGTCGCGACGTCCGCCCCTTTTTCGAGATCGCCCGCGAACTCCCGCTCGAAGCCGAGACGCTGGTCCTGAAGATCCATGGCAAGCGAAGCGACTATTCGCACCATGGCCGGAACTGGCGGCGCGATCTCCTCGACGGCCTGCTGCCGGATCGCAGAACCCCGGGCCTCGTGGCCGAACGCTTCCGCGCCAAGGAGAGACTGGGCATGGTCGGGGCGCCGCGCTCGTTCATCAGCCATCCGGTCTACTGGGGCGAGAACCGGGCCACGATCGGCCGGGTCATGCAGTCCATGTTCGGCATCGCGCCGGCCGAGGGAGACCTGGGATTTTTCGCCGGATCGATGTTCTGGATGCGCGGCGCGCTTCTCCTCGATCTTCTGCCCCACGTCGACCTTGAGGCCTTCGAGGGCGAGCCCTTGCCCCAGGATGGCAGCTACGCCCATGCGGTGGAGCGGATCATCGGCATGGCGGCCTTCAGGATGGGCTGGGAGGCGGCCGAACTCGGCGACCCTGCCCGGATCGATGCCGAGACCGTGCGGGAGCGGAAAATCCCCTACATCTGACAGGGTCCGCGTCTCGCCCGCTTACCGGCGCATGGTTCATCGTTGCGAGCCACGGCGGTTGAGCCTATATGCTCGCCATCCCCTTCATGTTGATCGGACGACACCGGATTCGGACTTCCGTCCCATCAACCCCGGCGAGGCAGCGCGTCCGGCCGGACGGGCCAGGAGATCACAATGAGCAATGCCCCGTTGATGCCTAAGGCGACAGCCGTTTGGCTGATCGAAAACACGTCGCTGACCTTCGAGCAGATCGCCGACTTCTGCAAATTGCATCCGCTGGAAGTCAAGGGTATCGCCGATGGGGAGGTGGCTACCGGGATCAAGGGACACGATCCGATCACCTCGGGGCAGTTGTCGCGCGAAGAGATCGTCGCCGGGGAGAAGAGCCGCGACCATCAGTTGAAGCTGGCGATCTCCAAGGTTCGGCTGCCGCCCCCGAAGAAAACCCGCGGGCCGCGCTATACACCGCTGTCGCGGCGCCAAGACCGGCCCAACGCCATCCTCTGGCTGGTCCGCAACCACGCCGAGCTCAAGGACGCGCAGATCATGCGGCTCGTCGGCACCACCAAGACGACGCTGCAATCGATCCGCGACAGGACGCACTGGAACTCCACCGGGCTCGCGCCGATGGACCCCGTCACGCTCGGCCTCTGCTCGCAGATCGATCTTGATTTCGAAGTCAACCGGGCCGCCAAGGACCGCCCCGCCAGCGTCGAGGAGCGCGGCCATACCCTTGTCTCCGCCGAAGTCACGACGGCGTACCGGGACGAAGACGGGCGTCATGAGCCCGCGACGGCCGACGAACTCTTCGGGGCACGGACGAGCGGTTCCCAAACCGAGGACGACGACCTCAACGTCGGGTCCGTCTTCTCTCGGTCGAAGGAATAGGCGGGGCGCGGCCCTACACGGCGGGAGCGGGCCGAGCTCGGCCGCCCAGGGCCTCTGCGAGGCTACCCAGGTCAGGCGGGAGCGGGCTATCGAAGTGCAGGGTTTCGCCGCTGACCGGATGATCGAAGCCGAGCGAGGCGGCGTGCAGAGCTTGCCGTCCGAGGTGCTGTACGATCGAGCGCTCGGGTTCCGAGAACTGCAGGGCCTTGGTCCGAAAGCCCGATCCGTAGAGGGGATCGCCGATCACCGGATGACCGATCTCTGCCAGGTGAACCCTGATCTGATGCGTCCGCCCCGTCTCCAGCCGGCATCGGATCCTGGCGGCAGCCCCGCCGAAGCGGTCTTCCACCCGCCAATGCGTCACTGCGTGGCGACCCTTCCCGGCACCGACCACGGCCATCTTCTCACGATGGTGAGGATGTCGCCCCAACGGCGCCTCGATGCGTCCCGAAGCCTGCCGGGGGACCATCCAGACGAAGGCCAGATAGTCGCGCACCAGCGAACCGGACCTGCCGTACTACTTTTTCGAGCGTACGCGGGGGCTTCTGG
>CAXSEU010000351.1:0-1950 GCA_964236485.1 uncultured Lichenihabitans sp.
CGCTTTGGAGGGTCCAGGCGGCATCGTGATGGTGCCCGTGCGGGCCGCCGGCGCCATCGTCGGTCTGCCGTTCCATGTCCTCGACGGCATCTTTCCGGCCACGGGCAACATCGCGGCCTCGCCGCTGGTCCTGGTGGGCGCGCCGATCCATGCAGCCGGCGAGATCGCGCAGTTCCCGTTTCGCGTCGTCGACGCCGCCTTCGGGGCCCCTGATCGGGCCTATCGGTTCCAGTAGGAGGTTCACACCCGCGCGCAGACGCCGCATGGCGAGTGGCAGGCGAGAAGCCGGCGGTTCCGGTCGATGGGGCCGCGGGGGGCCACGCCGCCCGCGAGCGCTCAGCGATCCGCGATCATCTGGCTGATGCGACTGGCCAGATCATCCATGGCGAAGGGCTTGGTCATCACCTGCATTCCGGCGTCGAGGTGACCTCCGCTCACGGCGGCGTTCTCGGCGTAGCCGGTGATGAACAGCACCTTGAGGCTCGGGCGCAGAACCCGCGCCGCATCGGCCAGTTGGCGGCCGTTCATGCCGCCCGGCAGACCGACGTCGGTGATCAAGAGATCGACGCGAATGTCGGACTGGATGATCTTGAGGCCGGCCAAACCTTCCGCAGCTTCGAGCGCCAAGGAGCCCAGGTCCCCCAGGATCTCCGCGACCAGCATCCGAATGGTCGGCTCGTCATCCACGACCAGAACCGTCTCGCCCTGCTCGGCACGAGGCAGCGTGGCGAGATCGTCCGGTGAAACCTCCCGCGGCACTTCGGCACTCTCGTGGCGCGGAAGGAAGAGGCTGACGGAGGTGCCCTCGCCGGGTTGGGAATGGATCCGGACCTGCCCGCCGGACTGCCTGGCGAAGCCATAGATCATCGACAGACCGAGGCCCGTCCCCATGCCGAGCGGCTTGGTGGTGAAAAAGGGGTCGAAGGCCCGCGCCATGACTTCGGGCGTCATGCCGGTCCCGGTATCGGAGACGCTGAGCGACAGGTAGGGCCCTGGTTCGAAGTCACGCGCCTCCGCGGCACGCTCGTCGATCCATCGATTTGCGGTTTCCATGATGAGACGTCCGCCCTCGGGCATGGCGTCACGCGCGTTGATGCAGAGGTTCAGGAGCGCGTTCTCAAGCTGATGCGGATCCACCAGCGCGGTCCACGCGTCGGGATCCTTGATCACGTCGACCTCGATCTCCGGGCCGACCGTGCGCCGGATCATGTCCACCATGCCTGAAATCAGCCGGTCGACATCCGTGGCCTTGGGGTCGAGGGTTTGACGGCGCGAAAAAGCCAGCAGCCGGTGCGTGAGGGCGGCCGCCCTGCGCGACGCTTCCTGCGCCGCACTGATGTAGCGCCCGAGATCGTCCAGGCGGCCGTGCCTCAGGCGGCCTTGAAGCAGTTCGAGACTGCCCGAGATGCCGGTCAGGAGGTTGTTGAAATCATGCGCGAGGCCGCCGGTCAGCTGGCCGACGGCTTCCATCTTTTGCGACTGACGAAGCGACTCCTGCGCCATCGCCAGCTGTGCCTGCTGTTCCTTCGCCACCGTGACGTCCCGCCCCACCCCGGTCAGGCACCTCCCCCCGGATCCGGGGAGAGGGTCCAGGCCACATGCCTCCATGTGCCGTCACGGGCCTTGACCCGATCCTCGAAGCTGACCGGCAGCCCCGTCTCCCGCATGCGCGTCAAAGCCGCTGTCACGGCATCGACCTCATCGGCATGGATGAGCGCCACGTAGCCGCTTTCGAGCAGCTGCTCCTCGCTCCAGCCGAGCAGACGGGTCCAGTAGGAATTGGCCTTGAGGATCCGTCCATCGTAGTCGGCGACGACGAGAAGATCCTCGCTGAGCTCCCAGAGCTGGTCGAGTTCGCGCGTGCGCTCGCGCACGTGTCCCTCGAGCCTTGCGTTGAGCACCCGCAATTGCCCTTCGCTGGCCCGGAGGGCTTCTTATGCCCGCCGCCGT
>CAXSEU010000351.1:1960-3290 GCA_964236485.1 uncultured Lichenihabitans sp.
GAGATGTCGCGAGAGACGCAGATGACCTGTTTCGCGACGGCTTCGCCACCGGGAAAGGGCCCGAAATTCAATTCCCACCATTGCTGCGGTCCGGGCTCGACCGCCGAACGAACCTCGATCTTGACGACCTCGCCGCTGGTGGCGCGGCAAATGGATCGCCGGATGTCGTCGCGTGCCTCCGCGTGCCATCTTGCGGTGAACAAGCCGCTCACGGCATCGGGCGATGCGCTCGTCCCCTCCCCGAGTTCGCGGGCATGATTGGCGAAGCGAACCTCGCCTTCGGCGGACAGCACCTCGACGCGATCGGGTGTCGCGTCGAGCACCCCGCGTGCGAAGGCCCTGCTGTCCCGGAGTTCGCCGATGCGCCGCTGCTTGGCGATGGCTTGCGCCAGGGTGGCGGCCAAGGTCTCGAGAAAGGAGGCGTCGAGGACGCTGAAGTCGCGCCTGTCCGGGCTGTCGACCTCCAGCACCCCGTAGCGCCACTCCGAGGTGGCGATCAGCACATTGAAGGCCCGGTGAACGCCATGATCGACGAGGAGTTGCGGTGTCCGGAAGCGGCTTTCCCGAGACAGGTGGTTGGAGATAACAGGTTGGCTCGTCCGGAATGCGAAGCCCGCCGGACTTTCGAAGTCGCTCCCGAGGCGGGCGTGACCCACGATTCCGGGCCGCCACCCGATGCCGGCTCGCATGATGAAGCAATTATCCCCCGGCAGGTATTCGAGAACCTTGGCGAGACTGCACTCCATCCCTTTGGCCGCCACGACGCAGGCTTCGTCGAGAACCGGCTGGAGTTCGTCGGTGCCGAGCCCGAAATTGGCGAAGCCGGCCGCGAGCCCCTGCTGTCGCAGCCGCAGCGTCAGTTCGGCGTTCGCTTCCTCGATCATGCTCAGGTTCGTCATCGTCGCCCGGTCATCATCTGGCGCAAGGGTGCGGTCGCGGCGTTCCAAGGACAGGATCGAGATCAGCCCGCGAAGAAGTGAAGCGGCCCCCGTACCCGTCGCGCATCAGCCCGAAACGGAACGCCTGCCGGCGCACCGGTCGGCACCAGCAGGGGCTTTCACGAAACCCCCGAAGATCTTCCGAGCAAACCTTCGACCTGCCGGCCCAGGCTCACCTCAAGAACTCAGGAATGGTCGGAGTGGCGGGATTCGAACCCACGACCCCTAGTCCCCCAGACTAGTGCGCTAACCGGGCTGCGCTACACTCCGACGACCTTGCGGTTGGGTCTGCCTAAGGGAGAACGGTGACGGGCGCAAGTCCCCCACCCCGCAGATGAACTCCGGACACAGGGATGCTCGCCCCAGGCGACGCGCTGTGGGAGCCTGCCAGG
>CAXSEU010000351.1:3300-4076 GCA_964236485.1 uncultured Lichenihabitans sp.
CTCGCCCACGGAGGCCAGGATACGGCGGCATTCCGATAGTTCGAACATGATCGCCTGCAAGGCATCCAGCATATCCGGGGTGACCGCAAATCCTCCGATCGCCGGCTCGGCGTCGCTCGGCTGAACAGGGCGGTTCCACGCCTTCTCATTGCCGTCCAATTCCTCGCCCTGTGGATTTCCCTCCCCGTCATCCCCGGCCACAGGGACGATGGCCTGAGGCGGATGGAGTTCCGCCGCGCCTCGTCCCGCCGACAGGGCCAAGCCCGCGATGGCACGCGGCCCGCGCTCCTTGAGGATACGCTGCACGCCCTTGATCGTGAACCCGTGGCCATAAAGCAGGGCCTTGATCGCCCGTAACAGTTCGACGTCGTCGGGCCGGTAGAAGCGTCGGTTGCCCCCGCGCTTCATGGGCCGCACCTGCGGGAACCGGGTTTCCCAAAAGCGCAGCACATGCTGCGGCAGTTTGAGGTCGTCGGCGACTTCGCTGATGGTCCGGAAGGCGTCGGCACTCTTCTCCATCGGCTAGTCGTCCGCAAGCGGTGCGGCACTGGCGTTGATGAGGGCTTTCAGGATGTTCGACGGCTTGAAGACCATCACGCGGCGCGGCGTGATCGGCACCTCCACCCCGGTCTTCGGGTTTCGTCCGACCCGTTCGCCCTTCGACCTCACGATAAAGGACCCGAACGAGGACAGTTTCACCGTCTCGCCGCGCACGACCGCCTGGGCGATCTGCTTCAGAACCATCTCGACGAGTTCAGACGATTCCGTGCGCGACA
>CAXSEU010000352.1:0-4074 GCA_964236485.1 uncultured Lichenihabitans sp.
GGCGGCCGGATCGGCGCCCGTCATGAACACCTGGCCGCCCAGCGCCTCCAACCGGTCGAACAAGGCGGCGCGGCGCAACGGATCGAAATGGGCCGCGATCTCGTCGAGCAGGATCAGCGGACCGATGCCGCTCATGGCCGCCACCAGTTTCGCCTGGGTCAGCACGAGGCCGACCAGCAGCGCCTTCTGCTCGCCGGTCGAACTGCGGGCCGCCTCGGTGCCCTTCGGCCCGTGCTTCACCTCGACATCCGCCAGATGCGGGCCGATCGAGGTGCGTCCGGCCGCGGCATCGCGGTTGCGGCTTTCCCGCATCAACGCCCTGTAGCGATCTTCCGCCTCGAGAGCCGGTCCGTCCTCGATCATGGCTTCGAGCGTGCCGCGCAGCGCCACGTCGGCCCATGGAAAGGGCGAGGTCTCGTCGAGCCCGGTGGCGATCAGCGCCCGCAGGCGCGCCACGGTCTCATGGCGCGCCGCCGCGACCGCCACGCCGAGGCTCGCGACTTCGCGCTCGGCCGCCTCGGCCCAGGCGCCGTCGAGCCGGCCTCGAAGCCGACCCTCCTCCAGCACGCGATTGCGGTTGCGCAGGGCGCGCTCGAGCGCCGTGACCCGCGCGGCGTGGTCGCCATCGACCGTGAGGACGATGCGATCGAGAAACCGGCGTCGCTCGGAGGACGGCCCGCCGAAAAGCCCGTCCATGGCCGGGGTAAGCCAGACGACGCGGACGTGATCCCCGAAAGCCCGGGCCGAAGAGACGGGGGCCCGGTCGATCCGGCAGCGGCGGGAGACGGCACCGCCTTCCCCGCGTTCCATGCCGGTGCCGAGCTGCACGGGGAGCGACCCGACTCCGGATGCCTCATCGAACTCGGCCGATACTGCCCAGACGCCACCGCCGCCCTCTCGGACGCATTCGCCGAGATCAGCGCGCCGGAGGCCGCGACCGGGTGTCAGGAACGAAAGCGCTTCGAGCAGGTTCGTCTTGCCGGCGCCGTTATGGCCGGTCAGGACGATGTTGCTGCGCGGAAGCGCGAGATCGAGCGTCGGGTAGGAGCGGAAATCGCTGAGGACCAGCCGGCGCAGATAGGGACGGCGAAGGTCGTCCAAGACGCCGGGCTACACCCGCATCGGCATCAGCACGTAGAGGGCGGCGGAATCCTCGCTCTCCTGCACCAGGGTGGGCGATCCGGGGTCGGCGAGCTTGAGGATGGCGGTGTCGCTGTCGAGCTGCTGGGTGATGTCGAGGAGGTAGCGGGCGTTGAAGCCGATATCGAGGGGCGCCGCGTCATACTCGACGTCGAGTTCCTCCGTGGCCGAGCCCGAATCGGGATTGTTGACGCTCAGCGTCAGCTTGCCGTCGGCCAGCGTCAGCTTCACGGCACGGCCCCGCTCGGCCGAGATCGTCGAGACCCGATCGACGGCGGCCGCGAAGGGGCCCTTTTCGACCAGCAGCGTCTTGTCGTTGCCGGCCGGGATGACGCGGCCATAGTCCGGAAACGTGCCGTCGATCAGTTTCGAGGTCAGGATCACGTCGCCGAAAGTCAGGCGGATCTTGGTCGGCGACAATTCGATGGTGATGGACGCGGCCGGATCCTCGATCAGCTTCTGGATCTCGGAGACCGCCTTGCGGGGGATGATGACGCCGGGGATGTCGGCGGAACCCTCGGGGGCCGGCACCTCCACCCGGGCCAGCCGGTGCCCGTCGGTCGACACCACGCGCAGCACCCTGCTGCCGCCGGCCTCCAGCGTATGGAGGTAGACGCCGTTGAGGTAGTAGCGCGTCTCCTCGGTCGAGATGGCGAACTGGGTCTTCTCGATCAGCAGCTTCAGCTGCGCGGCCGGCAGCGTGAACCGATGCGGCAGGTCGCCAGCCGTGAGATCGGGAAAATCGCTCTCGGGCAGCGCCTGGAGCTGGAAGCGCGAGCGGCCCGAGCGCAGCGTCAGCTGGCTTGCGTCCCCGCTCATGTCGAGCGTGACCTGCGCACCGTCGGGCAGCTTGCGCACGATGTCGTGCAGCACATGGGCGGGCAGCGTGGTGCCCCCCGGCTGGCCGACCTCGGCCAGGACCTTTTCGGTGACTTCGAGGTCGAGATCCGTGGCCTTGAGGAACAGCGAGCCTTCCGAGGCCCGCACCAGCACGTTGCTGAGGATGGGGATGGTGGTGCGCCGTTCGACGACACGATGGATGTGCCCGAGCGACTTGAGCAGCGCCGTGCGTTCGAGTGTGACTTTCATGGCGGCCGCCCGATCCTCGCTCACTGTCGGTTGGGGTACCGGCCGATCGGCCGGGGGGACCGGACTTTTGCCGTCTTTGCTCCAACGCGCAAGCCGGCATTCGCGCCGCGCCCCAGGCCGCCATGTCGCACGAAAGCGCGCCGATGGAAACACCGCGCCGTCTCGTCACCGCCCGCTCGATGTGTTAGCCGCAACGCCATGAAAGCACCCTTCTCGCTCCTGACCGTCTGCGGCATCGAAGAGCTCGAGGCGCATAGCGCCCGGGGGGTCACCCACGTGCTGTCGATCGTCGACCCCGACCTGCCCGAACTCGACGTCTTCGGCCACTTCTCCAACCACCAGCGCACCGTGCTGCGGTTCCACGACGCCATCGAGCCCGGACCCGGCGTCGTGCTGCCGCGCCGCGAGGACGTGGACCGGATCCTGGCGTTCGGCCGGGACCTCGAAGCCCAGGGGGAAATCGAAGGCCACCTGCTGGTTCACTGCCACATGGGCATCTCGCGCTCGACGGCCGCCATGATGATGATGCTGGCCCAGGCTCACCCGGACCAGAGCGAAACCGATATCGCGGATCGGGTCCGCGCCATCCGGGCCATCGCCTGGCCGAACCTCGCCATGATCACCTTCGCGGACGAGCGGCTCGAACGCGGCGGCCGGCTCATTGCCGCGGCGGCCGGGCTCTACGCCGGAAACCTCGCCGAAAAACCCTGGCTGGCCGAGACGATGACCAAGGGGAACCGCCTCCGCGAGGTGAAGCTCGGGGAGGATTTCACCGGGCAGGCGTAAGCATGACCACGATCCACTCCTTCGGGACGCGGCTGGCCATGATGGCACCCCTACGCGGCCTCTCCGGTGCCCCGTCGGTGAAGCACGTTGAAAATCCGGTCCGCCGCCAGCGGCAGGGCCGTGAAGCGGACGCCGGTGGCGTCGCGCACCGCGTTGGCGAGCGCCGCGGCGACGGGGTTGAACGGGCTCTCGCTCATCGATTTGGCGCCGAGCGGGCCGAGCCGGTCCACCGTGCCGGCGAAGATCACCTCGGTCCGCGGCACATCCGCGAAAGCCGGGATGTGGTAGCTCCGGAACGAGGGTGTCGTCACCCGGCCCTCGGCGTCGATGCCGAGATCCTCGTAGAGCGCGGCCCCGATCGCCTGCGCGACGCCGCCTTCGACCTGCCCGCGGCATTGCATCGGGTTGACCACATGGCCCGCGTCCGCCGCATGGACGCTGTCGAGGATGCGGACCTGCCCGGTCACGCGGTGGACCGCCACCCGGAAGCCCTGGACGTTGAAGGCGACCGAGCGAGGCGTTCCATCGAAGTGCCCGGTGCCGCGCAAGGGCGCGCCCTTGCCGAGCGCCTCGACATAGAGGTCCGCGAGCCGGACGCATCGCCCGGCGCAGTCCACATGGTCGCGCTCCAGCCGGCACGAGGCGGCCGGAACGCCCGTCATCGCGGCGGCGCGCTCCAGGACAAGCTGGCGCAGGGTTTCGGCGGCGCGCAGCACCGCCTTGCCGGCCACCACGAGGCCGGTCGACCCGTAGGCGCCGGTATCATGGCCCACGAGGGCGGTGTCGGACTGCACGAGGGCGACGCGATCCGGCGTCGTGCGTAGCGCCCCGGCGGCCATCTGCACGTGGGTGGTGCTGGCGCCGTTGCCGAACTCGGCGGTGCCGGCCGCGATCTCGTAAGTTCCGTCGGCGAGAAGTGTGACCACGGCGTCGGCGAAGTGGCCGCGCGGCGGCACGGTGTGGATCATGGCCAGCGCCATGCCCTCGCCGACCGACCAATCGCCCCCGGGCCGCGTGCCGTTCCGGCTCGCCGTCAGCGACGCTTCCACCCGATCGAGG
>CAXSEU010000353.1:0-3173 GCA_964236485.1 uncultured Lichenihabitans sp.
AGGCCGCGGCGACGGGTCGAGCCGCGGGATCGGGCGGGCCATCGCGCTGGGCCTCGCCGAGGCGGGTTTCGACGTCGTGCTGAACGACCTCGCCCGGCAGGCCGACGTCCTGGGCGAGGTCAAGCGCGAGGTCGAGACCCACGGGCGGCGGGCCTTCGTGGTGCTGGCGGATGTCAGCACCAAACCGGAGGTCACCGCGATGGTGGCGGAGGCCATCGCGGCGGCGGGCCACGTCGACGCGGTGGTCAACAACGCCGGTATCCTGATCTCCAACTCGGTCGAGGACCTCGAGGAGGCGCAGTGGGATGCCGTGCTCGACGTCAACGCCAAAGGCACGTTCCTCGTCACGCAGGCGCTGCTGCCCCACATGCGGGCGCGCCGCTATGGCCGCATCGTCAACATCGCCTCGATCGGCGGCAAGCACGGGGCACCGCTGCAGGCCCACTACTCGGCCTCCAAGGCCGCCGTCATGGGGTTCACGCGGGTCCTGGCGCAGGAGATCGGCGCCGACGGCATCACGGCCAATTGCCTCTGCCCCGGCATCATCGTGACCGACATGGGCCGCACCAACCTCGCCGACAAAGCCAATGCGGACAAGTGGGTCGGGATCACCGCCCTGCGCCGTCTCGGCCAGCCGGAGGATGTCGCCGGGCCGGCGGTGTTCCTGGCCTCCGACGCATCGGCCTTCGTCACGGGACAGTCGCTGAACGTGTGCGGCGGAATCGTGCTGAGCTGAAACCTGTCTTGGCGCATGCCGAGAGGCCGATGGCCGGCGAGAGGACGGCGGCGGCAAACCTGGACAGCCGGCGACGCCTTGGCGCCCGGTCTTGCCTCGTTCACCGAGAGCTTCTTCGGCGACGGGGTGCTCGACGGGCCGCCGCGTCCATGGCCGGACGCTGTCGCGCCTGCGCATGGTGCATCCCGATGCGGATCAAAGGTCGGAGTGAATCAGAATCCCGACGCGCTTGGCCGCATTGATGATGTGCTGCTCCATGGCCCCACGCGCCCGCGCCGCGTCCGTGGCGAGGATCGCATCGTGGATCGCCAGGTGTTCGGCGATCGTGATCTCGACGATGGCGCGGACGTCCGCATCAGGCCGGTGCCGCGTCGCAACGATGCTTTCACGCATGTGCTCCGATACGAAACCGACGACGCGCGCGATATAGTCGTTGCCGGTCGCCAGAGCGACGGCGCGATGAAATTCGAGATCGGCATCGACCCCCTTGTCGGCCCATTTCTCGACGCCGCGCATCCGCTCGAGGGCTGCCGAGATCGCGGCATGCTGGGCCGCGGTTCCGCGCTTGGCCGCGAGCCCGGCCGCCCGCACCTCCAGCATGGCCCGCAGCTCGAACACGTTGGTGAAGGCGGCCCGATTGCTCGCCGCCTCGGGCTCGACCCGCAGGACGGGCGAGGGCGTGGCCCGGACCACGAAGGCCCCGATCCCCTGCCGCGACTGCACGACGCCGTCCGAGCGCAACCGCGCGATCGCTTCCCGAACAACGTTGCGGCTGACCTTGAAAGTGTGGGCAAGCATCTGTTCGCCTGGCAAACGATCCCCGGGCTTAAGCCGTCCCTCTCCGATCTCGCGCCTGATCGCATCGACGACCCGGGCTGGCAGATGCGGTGCCCTGTCAAGCATGTCGAGGGTCATCGCTGGTGCTCCGAAGCGGTCGATGGAGGGATGCGTCCCGCGTTCACGATGCCATGAGGCCTTGTTCCGTCCGACGATTTTTCGGTTGTAGGACATTAGAATACTATGGCATAAAGGGGCAAGATATAAGAGGCTGGACAAAGCCTGGGGAGACCAGCGGGGGAAGGCTCCATGTTTGTCACGCCGCAGGGCGACAAGATCTTTGTCGTCGATGGCCATATCCACCTTTGGGATGCCCGGCCGGAGAACAGACGCAACCGCTATGGGCTGACCTTCATCGAGAGCTTCTGGGGCTCCCATGTCGGCATGACGCCCAAGGATCAGCGGTGGGACTTCGAACGCTTCTGCCACTACGGCGTCGAAGGCGCCGCAAGGGATCTGTTCGAGGACGGCTACGTCGATGTGGCGGTGATGCTGCCGACGAACCTTCATGACTTCTTCGTCGACGGGTTCAACACCACGGACCAGTGTTTCGCGCTGAAGCGAGCCTATCCCGACAAGGTGGTGCTCAACGGGCGCTTCGACCCTCGCGACGGCCTGCGTGGGCTCGAGCGGCTCGAAGCCGATTTCGAGCGGTACAAGTTCAAGGGAGTGAAGCTCTACACGGCCGAATGGAATGGCGCCTCGAAGGGTTACACGCTGCGGGACGAGATCGTGGCGCCCTACATGGAGAAGTGCCTCCAGCTGGGCATCAAGAACATCCACATCCACAAAGGGCCGACGATCCATCCCCTGAACCTCGACGCCTTCGATGTACGCGACGTGGATTATGTCGCGACAGCCTTTCCGGCCCTCAACTTCATCATCGACCATTGCGGAATGCCGCGCATCGACGACTTCTGCTGGATCGCCGGTCAGGAGCCGAACGTCTTCGGCGGGCTCGCGCTGATCCCGTCCTTCATCCACGCCCGCCCCAAGTATTTCGCCGGCATGCTGGCCGATCTGCTGTTCTTCCTCGGTCCCGACCGGCTGCTCTTCGGCTCGGATTACGGCATCACCAGCCCCAAGTGGATCATCGAGCAGTTCATGGCCTACCACTTCCCCGAGGATCTGGCTCAGGAAGCGGCGACGCAACTGACCCTCGAGGTGAAGCGCAAGATCCTCGGCCTCAATGCCGCCCGGCTGTACGATCTCGACGTTCCCCTCGAATGCCGCATTTCGGCGACGGCGAAAGACGACGGCGAAATCCTGCTTGGCCGCGGCGAAGACGTGATCGATGCCGCTGCCTGACCTGTGCGAGGCGCTGCGGCCGGATGCCGGGCTCTCCCTGCAGGATCGCGTGATGGCGGCGCTGGATACCGTCATGGATCCGGAACTCGACGAATCCGTTGCCTCGATGGGGTTCGTCGAGAGCATCAGGGTCCAGGACGGGCAGGCCGACGTCGTGTTCCGGCTGCCGACCTTCTGGTGCTCCGCCAATTTCGCCTTCCTGATGGCGAACGACATGCGGGATGCCGTCGAGCAGTTGCCCTTCATCGAAACCGCGCATGTTCGCCTCGTCGACCACTTCGCCGCCCGCAAG
>CAXSEU010000353.1:3183-4070 GCA_964236485.1 uncultured Lichenihabitans sp.
CAAGATCAACCGTGGCGTCGCGGAACGCCTTGGCTTTGCCGCCATCTTTGCCGGCGAGGCGCGCACCGACCTCCTGGAAATCCGGCGCGCCTTCGTGGAGCGCGCGTTCCTGGGCCGGCAGGAGCGCCTCCTTCGCGCGCTGGCGGCGGAGCGTGGGATCGGGCCCGCGCTCGGCACCACCATGGCGGACCTCGAGGCGCTGACGGATCACGACGATCCCGACACCCGGGTGGCTGCCTTGCGCTATCTGGCCCTGCGCCGACATGAGCCCCAGGGGGACGAGCCGGGGGCGCCGGCTTTCATCACCCTCGACGGCGCACGGGTGCAGCCGGCCGAATACGTGGCCTATCTGCGCACACTTCGGCGCATACGCGGGGCCGCCGAGGCGAACGCCGAGATGTGCCGGCTCTACCTCGAAGCCCGCATCGCCCACCCGGCGCCGGGATGCGAGCCCGAGAACCGCAAGGACGACGACGATGAGTGACGCCGCGAAATTCCGCTTCATGCACACGATGGTGCGTGTCAGGGACCTCGACAAGTCGCTCGATTTCTACACGCGACTCCTCGGCATGAAGCTGCTGCGCAAGTCGGACTATCCGGAAGGCAGGTTCACGCTCGCCTTCGTGGGCTACGGGCCGGAGGACAGCCATGCGGTTGTGGAACTGACCCACAACTGGGACCAGGAGGCTCCCTACGACCTTGGCACCGGTTACGGCCACATCGCGCTCGGCGTCCGCGACATTCACGGGATCTGCAAGGAACTCGCGGAGGCCGGCGCCAGGATCCCGCGTCCGCCGGGCCCCATGAAGCACGGCACCACCCACATCGCCTTCGTGGAAGACCCCGACGGCTACAGGATCGAGTTGATCGACCTCGATACGAGGGAC
>CAXSEU010000354.1:0-773 GCA_964236485.1 uncultured Lichenihabitans sp.
GCGGGCGAAGGACAGCGCCGCCGCGCCGCGCAGGGGCCGAGGCAGAAGGCGCTCAGCCTGAACATCTCATCGAGGTCGCGCCGAACGTCGTCCGCGATGGCGCGCCATTGCGGCGACAGGTCGTTGAATGGTACCCGCCCGCCGGAGACCGCGCTAGAGGTCATGGGTGGTGTCTCCAGGCGCATCGCCTCGCTGGCGCCGGTCGCCGATCTCCACCGCCGGATTGCCGGCTACGATGGCGAAGGGCCGCACATCCTTGGTGACGACGGCGCCGGCGCCGACCAGCGCGCCCTCCCCGATCGTGACGGGCAGGATCACGGCCCCGCTTCCGATGGACACCCGCCGCTCGACCCGCGTCGGCACCAGCGTCCAGTCGTCGGGGCCGAGCAACTGGCCATCCGGGCCGGCCGCGCGCGGCCGGAGATCGTTGGTGAACATCACCCCGTGGCCGATGAAGACCTCGTCCCCGATCGTGACCCCGTCGCAGATGAAGGCATGGGACTGAACCTTGCAGCGTGCACCGACGGTGGCACCGCGCTGCACCTCGACGAAGGCGCCGATCTGCGTGCCATCGCCGATACTGCAGCCGTAGAGGTTGACGAGATCGGGCTGGACGATGCGTACGTCGCGCCCCAACCGCGTCGATTCATGCACCGGCATGGATTTGGACCTGATTGCCGCGCGCAAAGGAGGTTACGCTGGCACGAATGACGAAACCGCTCGCTTTCGCCGAGGCCAAAAACGTAACACCAAGCAAACCGTGGCTCAAGGTC
>CAXSEU010000354.1:783-4043 GCA_964236485.1 uncultured Lichenihabitans sp.
GGGCTTTCCGTCCCGATCTCCGGAGGCTGGCCAAACCGTGGGGGACCTCTGGCCTTGGAGATGGTCTTGTGAGAGGTTGCTCGGCGTGCAACGTGCCTCGCGCCCTGCCGCGGGCGCGGACCAGGATGATCGTCCATGCCGGCTTCCGCCAAGCCACTCCAAGGTTTCGGCCCGATCGATCCCAATACCTCGATCGGGCACGTTCGCCTCAAGGTGGCCGACCTCGACCGGGCACTCGCGTTCTACTGCGACGTTCTCGGTTTCGAGCTGATGCAGAAGTTCGGCACCCAGGCGGCCTTCGTCTCGGCCGGCGGATACCATCATCACATCGGGCTCAATGCCTGGGAGAGCCGCGGGGGCCGGCCGCCCGCACCGGGAAGCACGGGGCTCTACCACGCGGCCATCCTCTACCCGACCCGTGCGACCTTGGCCGATGCCCTCCGGCGGCTGATGGCAGCCGATATACGGCTCGACGGGGCCGCCGATCACGGCGTCAGCGAGGCCCTCTACCTCCACGATCCCGACCAGAACGGGGTCGAACTCTACTGGGACCGGCCGCGGGAGGACTGGCCTCGCGACCGAGACGGCAACCTCGCCATGATCACGGCGGCACTCGATCTCGAGGATCTGCTGCTCGCCGGGTGACGCGCGCCTCTCGTGCGACGGGGGACGCTTCGCGTGAGGCGCAATCGCGCTTGGAAGACTCAGGCCGCTTCGATATCGGTCAACGAGAAGTCACCGCCTTTGAAGAGAAGCGGCATGTCGAAGCACCGAGCGCACGCATAGGCAAAGCAATCGCCGAAATTCAGCCTGGCCGGATGCCGCCCCTTGCCGAACCGGTCGAAGGCCTGGGTAGCGATCGCGGCAGCCTGAGCCGGAACAGCCGACACGACGACCCCGGTCAGAGCCAGATAGTCCTCCACGACCTGGCGCACGTCATCCATCGGGAGATCGAGGATGCGGCTTACCGCAACGACGGTTTCCCAGATAGCCAGCGGCGAGGTGATCCGGCGCGTGTGGCGTTGCATGCGAGTCAGCAGTTCACTGGCGTCATTCTCGTTCGTCAGCATGGCGCAGAGGGCGGAGGCGTCGACGAACATCATTCGCTCTCGTACAGGCTGTCGATGAACTCCTTGTTGGCAGCTTCCGCCCTGAAGCTCGGGGCCCGCCGGAGAAGGTTGCGGCAGAACGACAGACCTGCCTTGACCAGGTCGGGATCATACCGCTCGCGATCCAACTCGTTCTGGAGCGCCCGGCGGACTGCTTCGGTCTTGGTGACCCCCCGGCGCGTCGCCAGCCGTTCAGCGAGAGCGTCGACCTCGGCGTTCTTGACGTAGAGAGCCATTTCTATGTCCCGGGATATCCGTCTAGGATATAAGTGCCCGACGCCGCGCACAAGAGATCCGTGACCGATGCAAACCGAAGAACTGCGGCCGATCGAGACCATGGACTCGCCCGAGGCCGCGGTCGAGCGATTGAGCCTGCTGCATGCGGGCGCCACGCAGGCCCTGCGCGACGCCTTGGCGCACTACCTTGCGCACGGGGCGCCGCCCGACATGGGCACGCGGCTGAAATTCCGCTACCCGGAACTGCGTCTGACCTACAGGCCCGAGGGCCCGATGCCACGCATCAAGCGCGCGACCGCCAAGTTCCAGGCGCCGGGCGTCTACGCCACGACCATCACGCAGCCCGACGATTTCCGCCCCTATCTGCTCGAGCAACTCAACCCGCTGGTCCGCGACTACGGCGCGGTCATCGAGGTCGGCACCAGCGCGCAGGAGATCCCTTACCCCTACGTGGTCGAACCCGGCGCCGGCCTCGCCGGCAGCGGGGTGTCGGCTTCCGACCTCGCCCGGCATTTTCCCGTGCCGCTCCTCTCGACGGTGGGTGACGAGATCGCCGACGGCCTGTGGGCCACGAGCGATCCCGACGAGGCCAGGCCGCTGGCGCTCTTCGATGCGGTCCGGATCGACTTTTCCTTGCGGCGCCTCGTGCACTACACGGGATCCGACTGGCGACGTGTGCAGCCCTGGATCCTGCTGACCAACTACCATCGCTATGTGGATCAGTTCGTGCGGGTGGGGCTGGAGGCCCTGGCGCGCGGGATGGGTGGATTCGAACGGCTGGTGCTGCCGGGCGGCATCGTGGTCGAGCGGGGGGAGGCCGCGACCGCGGACCCCGCCGCCGTGATCGCCGCGTCGCCCTGGCACCGCTACCAGATGCCAGCCTATCATCTCGTCGGACGCGACGCCTCCGGCGCCAACTGCGGCACGACGCTGGTCAACATCGGGGTCGGACCTTCGAACGCCAAGACCATCACCGATCATCTGGCGGTGCTGCGGCCGCATTGCTGGCTCATGGTCGGTCATTGCGGCGGGCTGCGGCAGTCGCAGTCGATCGGCGATTACGTGCTGGCGCACGGCTACCTGCGGCGCGACCGCATCCTCGACGAACTGGTCCCCACCGACGTGCCGGTCCCGGCCCTGGCCGAGGTCCAGCTGGCGCTGCAATCGGCGGCCGCGACCGTCACGGGCGAGAAGGCCGAAGCGCTGAAGCAGCGGCTGCGCACCGGCACCGTGGTGACCTACGACGATCGCAACTGGGAGCTTCGCTTCTCCCAGGAGCGGCGGCGCATCAACCTGTCGCGCTCGATCGGCGTCGACATGGAGAGCGGCACGGTCGCGGCGCAAGGCTTTCGGCTCCGCGTGCCCTACGGCACGCTGCTCTGCGTCTCCGACAAACCGCTGCACGGCGAGATCAAGCTGCCCGGCGCCGCCAACGCGTTCTACGAACGCGCGGTCGGCGAACATCTGCTGATCGGACTCGAAGCGCTCGACGCGCTCCGCAAGGATCGGGGCGGGCTGCATTCGCGCAAGCTCCGGAGCTTCGACGAACCACCGTTCCGGTAAGACCGCGGCGCGGCGCGGCGCGCCATGTGCCGCTCAGCGCTCCGGCCGCCCCGTGAACGCCAGCCGGATCGCGAGTTCGTCGGTTGCCTCACGGGCCGTCAGCGTCTGCAATGGTTTCATCAACCCAACGCTTCGTCGCGGCCTCGTCGGTCTCCTTGGCCGCAACCCAGGTTTGCGCCGTCCCATCATGGCTCCGGTTGCGCTTCCAGAAGGGCGCGCGTGTCTTCAGAAAGTCCATCAGGAAATCGGCGGCCGCGAAGGCATCGGACCGATGCGGCGACGCCGTGAGAACGAAGACAATGGGCTGCCCGGGGCGAATGGCACCGAAGCGGTGGATGACGCGGCAGGCCT
>CAXSEU010000355.1:0-4040 GCA_964236485.1 uncultured Lichenihabitans sp.
GGATCCTGAGAGCCAGGAGATCCTGCCCCTTGGCCACCACGACCGGAGCCGCGCCTTCGCCGCGCACGTAGCGCAGCGCAATGGCGTAATGGGTCGGGTTGGCGATGATGAGGGTGGCGCGCGGCACCTCGGCCATCATGCGCCGGCGGGAGCGATCGAGGGCGAGCGAGCGGCGCTTCGCCTTCATCAGCGGATCGCCTTCGGACTGCTTCATCTCGTCCTTGACCTCGCGCTTGCTCATCCGCATCCGCTTCCGCCAGGCGACCCGCGTATGGACGAAGTCGGCCGCGGCCAGCACCGCGAAGGCGGTGGCGACGCCCGAAAGCAGGCGGACGAAGATCCCGAGCATGCGATCCGGGATCGCGCCGGGTTCGGCGAACATGGCGCCCATGATGGTCTCCTGCTCGGATTTCAGCAGCAGCTTGGCGCAGCCCTTGGCGAATTCGACGAGGCCGGGGCGGCCGAACAGGCGCTTCAGGCCGCCCGCGGGCGAAATCTTGGAAAGCTTTGGCGCGATCCGGCCGAGCACCAGGCTCGGCATGTTCTGGGCGAAGGAGACCGCCAGGGCGGCGACGATGAAGATGACGAGGATCGGCAGCAGGAACCCCGCCATCGACCGAAGTACTGCTCCGCCGACCAGGGCCGCGTCGCCGCCGTTGCGCAGCGCCATCTGGGCCGGATCCTCGATCAGCCGGCTCAGCGTCTGAACCACGCGCGCGGCGCTTTCGCGCATCATCAGGGAACAGACAAGCAGGCTGGCCAACAGGGCCGCGAAGAGCGGCGTTTCGCGCGAAACCGGCAGGTCGCCCTTCTCGGCGGCGTCGACGAGCTTTTTCTCAGTCGGCTCCTCTGTCTGGTCGTCCTTTTCGAGCTCGTCGCTCATGGTCCGGTCTCAGCCTCGCGCGGGAGTTCGGGGGCGCGCCGGGTCAGATGGCGGCAGGTGCCTCGGCGTCGAGTTCGATGTCGCCCCGCTCGACCATGTCGAGCACCAGGCTCGAAATGGCCTTGCGGGCGGCTGCGATCTCCTTCTGGGCCGCGGTTCCGCTGTTGAGTTCGTTCTCGACCAGCCTGCGGGCGCGGGCGCCGAGCGTCGAGAGGACGGCGTCGCGGAAAGCCGCGTCGGTGCCGCGCAGCGACAGGACGATCTGCTCGCTCGGAACTTTGTCGAAGAGCACGCTGCGGGCCTTGGCGGAGAGCATGACGACATCGTTGAAGGAGAACATCTTCGTGCGGAGCTGCGCCGCATCCTCGGGCTTCACCTCCGCGATGGCGACCAGCACATCCTCCGCCTGCTCGGGCGTGAGGCGGTTGAGGATATCGGCCACGCGCGCCTGGCTCCGGCCGCTGGCGCCGCGTTCCGTGTTGAGCAGCAACTCGTCGCGAAGCTTCGTCTCAAGGAGGTGGATGGTGGCGTCGCTCACGGGCTTCAGCGTCAGCATGCGACGCGCCATGCCGTTGCGCCGCTCGCGCGGCAGCAGCGCCAGCACCTTGGCCGCGGTCTCCGACGTCAGCCGCGTCAGGATCAGGGCCGCGGTCTGCGGATGCTCGGCGCCGATGTAGGCCGCGAGTTCCTTCTCGGGCAGGCCGGAGAGCCGCACCCAGGTCGAGCTGTTCGAACTGCCGAGCACTTCGGACATGATCTCGGCCACCTGCTCGGGCGGCAGGACGCCCCCGAGAAGGTGCTCGACCTCGCTCGCCGTCGCCTGGAGGTCGACGCCGCGCGAGAACTGCTCCGCCAATTCCTCGACGAGGCTCTCGAGGGACTGCACCGAGACGGCGCCGAGGGCCGCAGCCGACCGGGTGATGATCTTGAGTTCCGTCGGGTTGAAGTGCTTGAGGAGCCGGCTCGCCAGCGGCTTGCCCATGGCGAGCAGCAGCGCCGCGACCTTTTCAGGCCCGTCCATGAGACGGGGTTCAAGCGACGTCGAGGGTGCAACGGCACTGAGCATGGTGGCTTCGATCCTTAGTTGCGCAGCGCCGGCTTTGTCTGCGTCACGATCTCGGTCAGCGAGACGCCGAGGCGCGTCGCGTCCCCTTCGATCACCACCATCTCGCCCCGCGCCACGACATGGCCGTTGACCACGATGTCCACCGGCTGGCCCACTTTCTGATCGAGCGGCACGACGGCCCCGCGGGCGAGCTTCATCAGCGCGGCCACCGGCATGCTGGTCGCCCCGAGAACCACCTCGACCTTCATCGGGATGTTGAGGATCGTGTCGAGGTTCTGCGTTTCGGGGGGCGCCTCGTCCACGGCCGTCTCGGTATCGGTCGACATGATTTATCGCCTTGTCTTGGGTTCGGCCAGCTCGTCGCAAGACCGCCGGCCTTCGAGGATCGTGGTCAGCGACCCTTGTGAGAGGATGGATCGGGAGGCGCCAGAGCCTCGGTGATCTTCACGCTGTAGCAGCCGCCCGATTGCCCGAGGTCGCAGCGGAAGAGCGTCGTGCCGGCGCTGGCGAGCTTGACCTCGCCGGCAGCTCCCCTGTCGAATTCGATGACCTGCCCGGGCCGGAGCGCCGCGATGTCGCCCAGCGTCATCGCCGGCAGGGCGAGGCGGGCTTCCAGCGCCATGCGGGCGCGGCTGATCTCCGCCTCGAGCTTCTCGCTCCAGCTCGGATCGAGGGCGGGGGCTTTCTCGGCCGATCGGGCCAGGAGGTCGGTGAAGGGATCGAGCGCGCCCTGGGGGATGACGATGTCGAGCTCGACCGGCTGACCGACCGCGTGCAGCAGGAAGGTCGCCACCAGGAGGAGCGCCGGACCTTTGCCGAGCGGCGCCGTGTCGGGCTTCGGCTTGATCGGCTCCATGAGGAAGGCGCTGGGCATCGCGTCGGCGAAGCCTCGCGTGAGCGCGTCCACAACCTGTTCGGCCACCAGCCCGGCGACGCGGTTTTCCAGCGCCGTCAGGGAACTGCGCTCGGGGAATTCGAAGTCGTCCTCGGCACCCCCGAACAGGCCGTGCACCACCACGGCCATGAAAAGCTGGTCGAACTGCAACGCCACCGGTGTGTTCCACTCCCGCGCCTGGGCGATGGCGAACACGGGCTTGCCGCCGCGCCGGTCGAGCAGGCGGTCGACCCGCGTGGTCTCGAGCGCGTGGAACGTGACCTCCGCCGGGGAAGGCATCATGGCGCTGAAGTTTTCGGTCATGGCCCGGGCGACGTCGACGAGGGCATCGTTGAGCCGCGGAAGGCGGTCGAGCCTGGACGGCGCCCCGTCGTCCAGCCAATGGCCGGAGCCCGCACCCGCCGGGGCGTCCAGGAGGGCCGAAGCCGGCATCGTCACGCCGCCTTTTTCGCCGCCGCGTCACCGCTCGCGCCGCCGCCGCCCATGGTCTCGTTCTCGACCTCGTCGATCGAGGGACGATCATAGGCCGAGATGGTCTTGCGGCCGTGTTCGAGCGCGATCAGGGGCACGGCACCGTTCATGAAAGCCAGCAGCGATTGCTTGATGATGATGTAGAGCCGGCTGCGCTTGTCGCGGACCACCTTGATCTTGTGCGCCAGGGGCGCGGCGAGTCCGTAGGACATGAAGATGCCCGCGAAGGTGCCGACGAGGGCGGCGCCGATCAACTCCCCCAGCACCTCCGGGGTCTGGTCGAGGGCCCCCATGGCGTGGATGACGCCCAGCACCGCCGCGACGATGCCGAGCGCCGGAAGGCCGTCGGCCACCGATTGCATGGCGTGCGAGGGCTTGAGCCTGTCGCGCATGATGGTGTGGATCTCCTCGTCCATCAGGGCCTCGATCTCATGCGTGCGGGCATTGCCGATCATGATCAGCCGGCAGTAATCGCAGATGAACGTGGTCATCTCCTTGTCGGCCAGCACCTTGGGATATTTCTTGAAGAGCTCGGATTCCTTCGGATTGTCGATGTGGCCTTCGACTTCGTTGCGGGCATTGCCGCGCAGTTCGCGCATCAGCGAGTAGAGGATGCCGAGGATATCGAGATACTCCCGGCTCTTGGGCGAGGCCCCCTTGATGGCCTCGAAGATGGCTCGGCCGGTGTCCTTGATGGTGCCGAGCGGGTTGGCGATGATGAAGGT
>CAXSEU010000356.1:0-4007 GCA_964236485.1 uncultured Lichenihabitans sp.
CCGAAGGGCTGGGAGGCGCCGAGCGACGACTGCGCCGGGGAGAGGCTGCGCTCGCTTTCTGCATCCTGCTGCCGACCGTGCCGGAGGATGTCGCCGCCCTCCCATTGCTCGGCGTCGACCTGGTTCCGGTCGTGGCACCCATCCACCCACTGGCAAGATTGGGACGGGCCGCGACGCGCGCAGACCTGGACGAGCACGTCCAGCTTGTGTTGTCCGATCCCTCCGCACCGGACGGCCCGAGCTACGGTGTGATGAGCACCAAGACCTGGCGCTTCGTCGAGCTTGGACGACGGCTGGACTTCGTGCTGGCGGGCCTCGGGTGGTGCCGCATGCCCGAGTACCTCGTGGCGCCGTTGCTGGCCGAAGGGCACCTTGTTCCACTATCGATCGAGGATGATCCAGCGCGGCCGGCCGGGCCCCTGACAATCTACGCGTCGCATATGCGCGATCGTTCCTTGGGCCGCGCGGGCGCTTGGCTTCTCGACGACCTCAAGGCCCGGTTCGCTTGACTTGGATCAGGCGAACGCTGCCTGGCTGAACCTGCGCCGGGGGGGGGGAGGCCCGCTTCCTGAAAGCCGACGTCGGCAGAACCTCTGCTGAGACGACGTGTATCAGGCTCGACCGCCAAACCCCAGAGCCTGAAAACCGCACCACCGACGTTGACAGGCCGCGCGCCCTCCTGTCGCACGGCAGTCGGGTGAACGCCGTAAAGCCCCTCATTCCGAGGAGGCGCTGCAAGCACCGAAGGACGGGGGCCATCCTCGGTGCTTCGACACGAATGCTGCCGCATTCGGCTCAGCATTCGGCTCGAAATCACTCCACCCGGTTGCCCTGCCTCCTATCGGTCATCCTCTTGCATTCCAACTGGCTCCCGGAAATGTAACTGGAAAGATCGGAGATCGCCGTGGGCTCCTCTCAGAAGCGCGCCCTTCAGAACTATCGCACCCGCCTCAGCGAGCGCGGCCTCTCGCGCTTCGAGGTGCTGGGCCGCAATGCCGATCGCGACCTTATCCGCTCACTCGCGCGAAGACCGGCCGAAGACGGTCCGGACGCCTCGCGCCTGCGCGCCGCCGTCAGTCGGACGATCGAAGGTCAGCCGCCCAAGAAGGGCGGCATCGTGGCCGCGCTCCGCCGCTCCCCGCTCGTCGGTGCCAACTTCGACGTGACCCGTTCCCGCGAAGAGGGCCGGGTCGTCGAGATGCGCTACCTGCTCGACACCAATATCATCAGCAACGTCACGAAGACGACGCCTTCCGAATCGTTGCTCGCATGGATGGCCGAGCAGGATGACGATGGTCTCTTCATCAGTTCACTGACGGTCGCTAAAATCCGCCGCGGCGTGTTGGAGAAGCCCCTCGGCAGACGGCGCGACCAGCTCGAAGCCTGGTTTGGCGGGCCGGAAGGACCGCAAGCCCTCTTCGCAGGCCGCGTACTTCCCTTCGACGAGAGAGCTGCTCTGATATGGGCGCGCTTGATGGCCGATGGCAAGAGCCGAGGTCAGCGGCGCAGCGCGCTCGATACAAACATCCGCTCTGGCGTATTCTCAGATACACCCGGGTGGGCGGAAGTCACTCCCACTCGATGGTTCCCGGCGGCTTCGACGTCACGTCGTAGACCACCCGGTTGATGCCGCGGACTTCGTTGATGATCCGTGTCGCCGCCCTGCCCAAGAAGGCCATGTCGAAGGGGTAGAAATCGGCCGTCATGCCGTCGACGGACGTCACGGCCCGCAGGGCGCAGACCTGATCGTAGCTGCGGCCGTCGCCCATCACGCCGACGGTGCGCACCGGGAGCAGCACCGCGAAGGCCTGCCAGATGACGTCGTAGAGGCCGGCGCGGCGAATCTCCTCGAGGTAGATGGCGTCGGCCCGCCGCAGGATGTCGAGGTTTTCGCGCGTGACCTCGCCGGGGCAGCGGATTGCAAGGCCCGGTCCCGGGAAGGGATGGCGGTTGACGAAGGCGGGCGGAAGTCCAAGCGTTCGGCCGAGTACCCGGACCTCGTCCTTGAACAGGGCGCGGAGCGGCTCTAGCAGCCGCATCTTCATGCGCTCCGGCAGACCCCCGACATTGTGGTGCGATTTGATGGTGACGGCGAGGCCGCCGGTCGCCGAGACGCTCTCGATGACGTCTGGGTAAAGCGTGCCCTGCGCCAGGAAATCCGCCCCCCCGAGCTTCATCGCCTCGCGGTCGAACACCTCCACGAACAGGCGCCCGATGGTCTTGCGCTTGATCTCGGGATCGGTGACGCCCTCGAGCGCCGCAAGGAACAGGGGCTCGGCTTCGACGTGGATCAGGGGGATGTTGTAATGGTCGCGAAAGAGCCGCAAGACGTCGGCGGCTTCGCCTTCGCGCAGCAGACCATGATCGACGAAGACGCAGGTGAGCTGGTCGCCGATCGCCTCATGGATCAAAACCGCCGCAACGGCTGAATCGACGCCGCCCGAGAGGCCGCAGATCACCTTCGCGTCACCGACCTGCCGGCGGATACCCTCCAGCGCCTCCTCGTGAAAGGCCGACATGGTCCAGTCGGACGTGAGGCCCGCAATCCGGTTGAGGAAATTGCCGATAAGCGCGGCCCCGTCGGGCGTGTGTACCACCTCGGGATGGAACATCAGGCCGTAGAAGCGGCGCGCCTCGTCGGCGATGATCGCGTAAGGGGCGTTCTCGGACGCGCCGAGAACCACGAAACCTCCGGGCAAACGCGTGATGCGGTCGCCGTGGCTCATCCACACGGGATGGCGCGCACCTTCTCGCCACAGGCCGTCGGTCAGCGGGCTCGAGGCCGAAACGACCACGTCGGCTCGGCCGAACTCACGATGATGACCGCTTTCGACCGTGCCGCCGAGTGCGTGGGCCATCGCCTGCTGACCATAGCAGATGCCGAGGACGGGGACGCCCGCCTCGAAGAGAGCGGCGGGAGCCTTCGGGCTGCCCTCTTCGGGAATCGAGGCCGGTCCCCCGGACAGGATGATGGCCTTCGGGGACAGGCGACCCAGCGCGGCTTCGGCTTTGTCGAAGGGCACGATCTCGCAGTAGACGCCCGCTTCGCGCACCCGGCGCGCAATCAGTTGGGTCACTTGCGAGCCGAAATCGACGATCAAGGCTTTCTGGTGGGTCGCTGGAGTCAGATCAGGGCTCATGGCTGCCATCCCTCGCAATCGACCGGAACGAGGACTTCGCTTAAGGCAAAGCGGTCCGCGATGGCAACGCCATGCGTCGGAACGTCGAGGCGGCACCTCGCCGGAGATGAAACGAATTCATCGAATTGCCCGTACGGCTTTGACCGGGCGGCAATGTCCCGGTGTCACGCTCTCCGGCGGAGGAGAGCTGAGATGACGACAGTGCTGCGCACGCCACAGATCGTTCCATCGCTCTTCGCTCAGGGGCTGGATCGCGACGACGGCGGTTCTCGCACCCCGCCGCTGACGCATCGTGTCGCGGCACGCTGGAACAGGCTCAGTGGCTCCTGGAGACGTGACGCCGACGCGGTTGTGGCCCGTTACGTTCCAGCCCTCGCGGCCTCGACCAGCCTTCTCGTCATCATCGGCAAGCCGCTTCTCAGGGCGGCCTCGATGGCGATCGGTTTCAATCTCCATCACTGATCGGCCCGATAGGCTTGACCCGATGCCGGCCGATCCTGCACCTTCGGGGCATGGGGACCGTCAAACCACCGCCGGCCATCACGCCTGAGATCCTCCTGCGAGCCTACGCGGCCGGCCTCTTCCCGATGGCGGAAAGTGCCGAGGACCCGCACCTCTTCTGGGTCGACCCGGAAGTCCGCGGCATCTTCCCGCTGGATAGGCTCATCGTCTCGCGCAGCCTCGCCAAGGTCGTCCGATCCGACCGGTTCGAGGTCGAGGCCGACCGGGACTTCCCTGCGGTGATCGAGGCCTGCGCGTCGGCGACATCGGATCGCCCCGACACCTGGATCAATGGCCGCATTCGCGACCTTTACGGCACGCTCTTCGATATGGGACGCGTGCATACGATCGAGGCCCGCCGGGAGG
>CAXSEU010000357.1:0-4002 GCA_964236485.1 uncultured Lichenihabitans sp.
CGATCGAACCCGTCTACGTCGCCCGGATGGCGCTGTTCCTGGGCTCCGACGACGCCGCCATGTGCAGCGCGAACAACTTCATGGTCGAGGGCGGCTCGATCTGAGCGGCCGCCGCGGGGGTCAGGAGGGTGGCGCCGCGCTCTCCGCGACCGGCTGAACCGGCATGCCGGGGCCGATCTTCTGCAGGTTTCCGGTGATGACGCGGTCGTTTTCCGAGACGCCCTTGAGGATCGCGACCAGGGCGCCATCGCTGGGACCCAGCGTGACGATCCGTTGCGCGACGGTATCTCCCTCCCCGATGACGTAGACATATTTGCCGAGCTGGCTCGACCCGATCGCAGCCTGGGGCACCAACAGCGCGTTCGGCTCGTCGCGCAGATGCGCGCGGACCCGCACATATTGCCCCGGAAGCAGACTGAGATCGGCGTTGGCGATCGTGGCGCGCGCCACGACGGTTCCCGTCGCGCGGTCGACGGCATTGTCGATGAAGGTCAGTTCGCCCGCGTGTTTGGGGGCGTCCTCGCCCGGGATAGAGACATCGACCGCGACCGCACCGGCGCGCCGGGCCTGCTGAATGGCCAGGAGATCCGTCTCACCCGGATTGAAGGTGACATAGATGGGGTCGATCTGGACCAGCGTGTTGAGAACCGTGCCGGCCTGACTGACCAGGGTGCCGATCGGCGCCTGGTTGCGACCGACGCGGCCCGGGAACGGCGCGCGGATTTCCGCGTAGTCGAGGTTGAGCTGGGCTGCCCGGGCGCTCGCGCGATCCGCCGCGAGGGCCGCTTCGGCCTGCCGCATCGTGCTGGCGCGCTGGTCGAACGAATCCTTGGCGAGCCAACCGCTTTTCGAAAGCTGATCGCCCCGGTTGTAGCTGGATTTCTGGTAGTCGAGCGAGGCCGAATCCCGATCGATCTGCGCGTTCGCCTGGTCGAGCGCGACCTGGAAGTCGCGGGTGTCCAGCCGGTAGAGGAGATCTCCGGCCTTGACGTCGGCACCGTCCGCGACGCGTTGTTCAACCAGGAAGGCTGAGATCTTGGCCTGCAGCGCGACCGCGCGGATCGACTCGGTCCGGCCCGCGTAGTCGAGCGTGATCGGGATGGACTTCTTGACGACCTTCGCCACAGGGACCGGCATGGCCTGAGGCGGAGGTGCGGCCGCGGCCGGCGGCGCCGTGGCACCGGCCTTGGCGGGCAACAGGCGATCGATCAGCGACGGATCCCGGCTATAGACCACGGCGGCCGTCACGGCGATCAGGACCGCGCCGATCGGCAGGTTGCGCAAACGCATCGATGGTCTCCTATTCTGCGGCTTCGGCGAGGGGCTCGGGCCGCAGCCGAGCCGGTCCGACCGCGCCGTGGCCCGCTGCGGCTTCACCCGCACTGGCGGAGGTGCGCTCCCTCATCCGTTCGATGACGGCGTAGAAGACGGGCACGAAAATCAGCGTGAGCACGGTGGCGGCCAGCATGCCGCCAAAGACCGTGGTGCCGAGCGACTGCCGGCTCGCCGCGCCGGCTCCGGTTGCGATCATCAGCGGCACCACCCCGAGGATGAAGGCGAAAGCGGTCATGAGAATCGGCCGGAGGCGGAGGCGTCCCGCCTCCATGGCGGCCTCCACGATGCCGAGGCCCTCCTCACGCCGCCGACGGGCGAATTCGACGATCAGGATCGCGTTCTTGGCCGCGAGGCCGATCAGCATGACGAAGCCGATCTGCGAATAGACGTCGATCTGCATGCCTCGGACGAAGAGGGCCGCGAGGGCACCGAACAGCGCGAGCGGCACGGCGAGCAGCACCATGAAGGGCATGGTCCAGCTTTCATACTGGGCTGCCAGAATGAGGAACACGAAGAGGATCGCCAGCCCGAAGATCAGGCTGGCGGCCGATCCCGCCTTGAGTTCCTGGAACGTGATCCCGGTCCACTCGAAGGCGAAGTCGCGCGGCAGGGCCGTGGCAGCGGCGCGCTCCATGGCGGCGACGGCCTGGCCGGAGCTGAAGCCCGGGGCCGCGCCGCCATTGATGAGCGCCGACCCGTAGTTGTTATAGTGCGGCACCGTCTCGGGGCCGATGATCGGCCGCAGGCTGCCGAGCGTCGACAGTGGCACCATGCCGCCCGTGTTGTTGCGGACGTAAAGGCGCGAGATGTCCGTCGGATTGGCGCGGGCGCCCTTGTCGGCCTGCAGCGTCACCCGAAAGGTACGGCCGAACAGGTTGAAGTCGTTTACATAAAGCGATCCGAGGTAGATCTGCAGGGTATTGAAGACGTCGGGCAGGCTGAGGCCGAGAAGCTTGGCCTTGCTGCGGTCGAGATCGTAGTTGAACTGCGGCGTCGAGGTGCTGAACGAGCTGAACAGTTGCTGCGGGTTGAGCTCCGGCTGTTTGCGCGCTTCGGCCAGCACGGCCTGCGTGGCCTCGTTGAGCGCGACGCTGCCTCGGCCGGTCAGGTCCTCGACCTGGAATTCGAAACCGCCGGTCGTGCCAAGGCCCGGTATCGACGGGGGATCGAAGCTCAGCGCGAAGGCGCTCGGGATGCCGAGCAGCTTGGGGCGGACGGCAGCCACGATCTTGGAGGCACTTTGCGCGGCAGGCCGCTCATCCCAGGGCTTCAGGATCGCAAATTCCACCGCCGAGTTCGATTGCGCCGCGTTGGTGAGGAAGTTGAGGCCGCTGATCGAGCCGACGATGTCGACCCCGGGCGTGCTTTGCAGAACGTCGCGCACCTGCTTGGCGACCGCGTCGGTCCGCTCCAGCGAGGCCCCGTCGGGCCCCTGGATGACGACGAAGAAATAGCCCTGGTCCTCGACGGGAAGGAACGTGCTGGGCAGCCGCGTCCACAACGCGTAGGTGCCGAAGAGGCCGAGGGCGAACACCGCCATCAGGACCCAGCGTGCGCGGATGAAGCCTTTCACCAGGTGCGCATAGCCGTGCGACAGCCGGTCGAAGCCCGCATTGAACCAGCGGAACAGAATAAAGGGTTGATTTGGGCGGTGCCGCAGGAACGCGGCGCTCAACGCGGGGCTGAGCGTCAGCGAGTTGAAGGCCGAGATGCCGACAGAGATCGCCACCGTCAGGGCGAACTGGTTGTAGAGCCGGCCCGCAACGCCCGGGATGAAGGCGACGGGAACGAAGACCGCCATCAGGACGGCCGTGGTGGCGATGATCGGGCCCGTGACCTCGCCCATGGCCTTGCGGCTCGCCTGAAGGGGCGGCAGCCCCGCCTCGAGCTGCCGCTCGACATTCTCGACCACCACGATGGCATCGTCAACCACGAGGCCGATGGCGAGCACCATGCCGAGAAGGCTCAGCATGTTGAGCGAGAAGCCGCAGACCTCCATCACCGCCAGGGTCGCGACCAGCGACACGGGAATGGCGATTGTCGGGATGATCGTCGTGCGCCAGCTTTGCAGGAAGATGTAGACAACCAGCACGACGAGGATGAGCGCCTCGGCGAGGGTGATCACGACATCGTGCATCGAGGCCGAGACGAAGCGCGTCGTGTCGTAGTGCATCGCGTAGTCGATGCCTTTGGGGAACCGTTTCCGCAGGTCCTCCATCTTGTCCTTGACGCGCCTCTGCAGATCGAGGGCGTTCGACCCCGGCATCTGATAGACGGCGAGCACCACCGTCGGATCGGCACCGAAGAAGGCCGAGGAGGCATATTGCAGCGCCCCGAGTTCGATGCGCGCGACGTCGCGCAGCCGCACGACGGAGCCGCCGGCCGCATCGGCCCGCACCACGATGTCCCCGAACTGGGCCGGGTCGCTCAAGCGGCCGACCGCATTGACCTGCATCTCGAAGGCCGTGCCGGCGGGCGCGGGCGACTGCCCGATCTTGCCGGCCGCGACCTGGACGTTCTGTTCGGTGATGGCGCCCTGGACGTCCACCGCCGTGATGCCGAGCTTGGCCAGACGGTCAGGGTCGAGCCAGACCCGCATCGAATAGCGCCGCTCGCCGAAGATCTGGACGTCGCCGACACCCGGCAGGCGCTTCAAGGGATCGACGA
>CAXSEU010000358.1:0-2083 GCA_964236485.1 uncultured Lichenihabitans sp.
GTCACCTTCTCGCGCTCGTCGTAGAACGTGTCGATCAGGGGGATCAACCGCTTGGCGAGATTGCGCTCGGCGGGCCGTATGATCCGGATATTATCGACCAGGATCGCGCTGTAGGTTCTTGCGATCGCCAGATAATCCGCCGCCCCGAGAGGGGCCTCGCAAAGCGCCGCGAAGGGGAAGCGGGCGACGCTGCCGACTGCCTCCGGCACCGCGACCTGACGACCCAGCAACGGCAGGGTGGCGGGTCGCCCCCGCGCCGCGCCCGCCAACGCCAGGAACGCTCTGTCGAGGGCCAAGGTCGCCGAGGCATTGACCGGGGTGAACCAGGTCGCCGCTTGGGTGAGCGTCGCGTAGCGGAAGTCCTGTTCCGCATCCAGCCGCACGACGTCCATCCGCTCCTCGAGGAGGGCAATGAACGGGAGGAAAGACGTGCGGTTCAGGCCGTCCTTGTAAAGATCGACAGGTGCGACGTTGGAGGTGGCGACGACCGTCACCTCCTCGGCGAAGAGCGACGTGAACAGACGCCCGAGGATCATCGCATCCGCGATGTCCGTCACCGCGAACTCGTCGAAACAAAGCAGGCGCGCCTCGGCCGCGAGCGCCGCCGCAACCGGGCCGATCGGCTCCTGCCCGGTCGCCGTTCCGCGTCGGCTGGCCTCGCGCCAGGCGTGGATACGAACGTGGGCGTCAGCCATGAAGGCGTGGAATTGCACCCGGCGCTTGGGCTCGACCGGCGCGACATCGAAGAACAAATCCATCAGCATGGTCTTGCCGCGGCCGACGTCGCCGATGATGTAGAGCCCGCGCACCGGCTCGGCTCGCGATCCCAGACCGAAGAGGCGCCCCCAACCGCCCTGCCTCCCGCTGCCCTCCGCGAGTTCCCCCGCGAGAGCGTCGAGGCGGGAGGCCAGTTCGTCCTGCGCGGCGTCAAACCGCAGTTCTCCGCCCGTCACCTTGGATCTGTAGAGATCCCGCACCTTGCGCGTCATGAGAGCCTGTGTTGGGCGGCGATGCGTTCGCGGCGGCGGGCGCGTGGAGGGTTTGGGACCTCGGCGGCCATCGGTCAAGCCGCGCCGGACGCAAAAGGCCATGCCGCGTGAACGAGCCCGCGCTATCATTCAGCGGCTTGCGAGCGCAGGATCGCTCCAATCCGGTCGACCTCCACCGGCTTGTCGGCCAACACTGGAGTCCATCGATGGCGCTTGTGGTGCGTCGGGAGAACGACGTTTCATTCGAAGAGACCGCCGCCCTTGCGGCGGAAGGGTTCGGTTTGCCGCCGGAGAGCTTCGACCCGGCGCGGCTCCGTTGGCTCTACGAACGGGCCTTCTCGTGCGGAACGACGGTGATGAGCCTCTACGCCGGCGACCGCAAGGTCGGGCAGGTGGCGCTGCTGCATCAGAGCGTCCGCATCGACAGCCGGCCCGAACCCGCGGTTGCACTCATCGATCTGTTCATTCTCAAGGACTTCCGCTCGCGCGAGGCCATCGCGGACCTTTACGCCGGAGTCGAACGCCTCTGCCGCGACACCGGGATCAGGTTCATTCTCGCGGTACCGAACCAGAAGGCCGCCAAGATCAACGTCCGATACCTGCGCCTTGCCGACTTCCTGCGTCTCGACATTCGGGCGGGCCTCTGTCGTCCGTGGAGGGGGCGCGGCGTCGCGCTCTCGACCTATGTCAGCGACCTCGGCCGTGCGGCGGCCCTGGATCTGTTCGCCGGCTTCCTCCCGCATGACGCGCCCGGGCTGTTATGGACGCCCGAGACCCTGTTGGAGAGATTGCAGGACCGGGCCGCGAGTTACGCCCTTCACGCCACTGACGGTCTCCTCCTGATCTCCTCGGTGCGGACCACCCGGGGCGTGCCCCACACGCTGTTTTGCGGCCTTTTCCGGAGACCGGGCGCCCGCGTGAGTCGCCCGGGTATGAGGCGCCTGGCGCGGGCCGCGTGCGCGCTGCATCGGCGGCCGTTCTTCGTCTATGCGGGCGTCAACGATGACGTGCCGCTGCCGGGCGGTACATTGCCGGAGCGGTTGCGACCCTCGGCCATGGTGGTGCAGATCCGGGATTTCGCGCCGTCCGACACG
>CAXSEU010000358.1:2093-3336 GCA_964236485.1 uncultured Lichenihabitans sp.
GGTTTCGCCGGTTCGAACTGCTTGACTTCGACTTCGCTTGAATGGACTAATTCGGCGCTTTCCGTGCTGACCGGCGGCGGCTGCGCAGGATCTCCTCGATCGTCACCGGGCGGAAATCCTGGGCATCGACCCCCACATCATACTGCTTGGGCACGGGCGTGAGCTTGCCATGCGAATGGCCATGGAGGTTGATGGCCCCGCGACCCATGTCGTTCCAGGTGCGGAACGCGTAGTGGCACAGGACCACCAGCCGCCCCTCGAGTGCGAGTTCGGCATAGGACTGGGTCGAGGCCCAGCCGGGAGCCAGGATGGTCACCTCGTCGTCGTTGTTGCCGATGATGAGGTGTTTCGACCCGTTCAGCGCCTCAAGGAGTTCGGCGACCTGGGCGGGCGGGGGGCCCAGCGCGAAGTCGCCGAGGTGCCAAACCGTATCGTCCTGCCCGACGACGGCGTTCCACCGCTCGACTAGCGCCAGGTCGTGCGCCTCGAGCGTCGGAAAAGGCCGATGGTCGAAGCGCAGCACCCGCGGATCGCCGAAATGCGTGTCGCTGGTGAAATAGACGGTCAAGGTGCCCCCTTCACACCGAGGTCGATCGGCGAGGCTGCTTTATGGGACAGTGTCATGATGGACGTCCAGGATCGGGCCGAGCACTCCGGAGACGCCCCGACGATTTTGCGGCTTCCACTCGCGACCTCGAACCCGCATGATCGTCTCGCCCCAATGCGAGTTCGCCATGTCTCTCACCCGCTTTTCGGTTCCACCCCTCCATGAGGTGACGCGCCACCTGGCCGACGTTGCCTCTGGCCGGAGTTCGCCGGATCTCGTTGTCACGGGCGCGCGCGTGCTCTCCACCTATTCCGAGCGCATCCTGCCGGACCGGGAGATCTGGATCGCCAAGGGCCGCATCGCCGCCGTGAAGCCGGCCGGCACCCATAAGGGCGCCACGAGCACCTACGACGCCGGCGGCGGCATCGTGGCGCCGGGGCTCGTCGATCCGCATATCCACGTCGAATCCTCGATGGTGACGGCCTGCGCCTATGCGGAGGCGGCGCTACTCAACGGCACGACGACGATCTTCTGCGACAGCCATGAGATCGGCAACGTGCTCGATGTCGCGGGTGTCGAGGCCATGCTCGAGGACGCCCGGCAGGCACCGCTCTCGATCTTCCTCACCGTCCCGAGCACGGTGCCGGCCACCTCGCCTGAACTCGAGACAGCCGGGGGCGACCTGACGGCCGCGAA
>CAXSEU010000358.1:3354-3996 GCA_964236485.1 uncultured Lichenihabitans sp.
GCCTGAAGCCGTCGCGCTCGGCGAGAAGATGGATTTCGTCCCCGTCGCCACGGGGAACGAGCGCAGCCACGCCATCCTGGCGGCAGCCTTGAAGCGCGGCCGCCCGGTCTCGGGGCATGTCTATGGGCGCGAGTTCGTGGCCGCCTATGCGGCCAGCGGCGTGACGGACACGCACGAGGCGATCGACCGCGACATCGCGGATGATCTGCTCGACGCCGGAATCTGGATCTTCCTTCGCGGCGGTCCTCCGACGACGCCTTGGCATTCGCTGCCCGAGGCCATCAGGACGATCACGGAACTCGGTGCCTCGCACAAGCGCGTCGCGGTCTGCACCGATGATCGCGACGCCGACGACCTGCTGCTGTTCGGCCTCGACTGGGTGACCCGCGAGGCGGTCCGACACGGCATGAGGCCTGAACAGGCCTGGAGCATGGGTTCCCTGCACGGCGCAACCCGCTTCGGGCAGGATGGCGAGATCGGCGGTCTCGGCGGCGGCCGGCGCGCCGACCTCGTGCTGATGGACGACGACCTCAAGCCGAAGAACACCTGGTATGGTGGAACGCTCGTCGTCGAGGACGGCCGTGTCCAGCCGGTGCTCGAAGAGGCCCTGAACCAGCGCTACCGCTACCCCGCGCATTGCTT
>CAXSEU010000359.1:0-3991 GCA_964236485.1 uncultured Lichenihabitans sp.
CCGAGCACGAAGCGGTTGTTGACCTCGCTCGGGCTGTCGCGCGACGCTGCGATCGCGCTGGAAGGCTTCGGCCGCCTCGTCCTGCGCCCTGGCGGAGGCATTGGAGTTTTGGCTCGTGCCGCCGAGGAGGCACGCCGTCACCTCGATGATGCCCTCAGCCGCCACGGCTGCACGGACGTCGAGGCCGCGCGGGCCGCGCTGGCGCGAAAGAGCGAGGCCGAGCGCGAGGCCAAGGCACAGGGCAAGCTGCTCTCGGCCATCGCACCCCAAGGGCTTGAGGCCTTGCGGCAGGCGGTCGAAACCGGGCGCCACGGATTGGCCGTCCCTCCCTCGCCCGAAACCGCGCGGTTCATGGCGACACCGTGCCCCATCGAGAGTTTGCAACGCGACCGAGAGACGGCGGTGGAAGCCGAGCGAGCCGCCCAGGCGGCGGCCGGAGCCGCCTTGGCTGATTGCGATCATGCGGCGCGGGCCGTCGCGGTGTTGGAGGAACGCACGGCCAACGCCGGGACGCAGCATGCGACGGCGGTGGCCGAGCTCGCCTCTGCGCGCCAGAGGGCGGGCGACGATCTCCTGCGCGAGAGGCTGCTCGATGCCGAGCACGCCGTCGCCGAAGCGGCCGCGTCGTCAGCCCGTGCCCAGGCCGACCTCGAGGGCGCGGATGCCGCCGTCGCGCGGCTCGACTTCGAGCGCGCCGTCGGAGCCGAACGGACCATCCAGACCGATATCGAGACATTGGTCGGCGAGAAGGGCGATCTCGAGGTCGAGCTGAAGGTGCTTGGTCAGGCAGGATTAGGTGAGGAGTTGGCCGAGACGGAGGGGCAACTCGAACGCCTGACCCGCGAAAAGGCCGCACAGGATCTCGAAGCCGCGGCGAGCCGCCTGCTGCACGAAACGCTCTCGGAAGCGCAGAAGGAGTCCAAGGATCGCTGGCTCGCCCCCGTGCGCGAAAAAATCAGGCCTTATCTGCGCTTCATCGAGCCCGACAGCGACATCATCCTCAACGACCAGAGCCTCGAAATCGAGGGGTTGCTGCGTCGGGGCGTGCACGAGCCCTTCGCCTCTCTCAGTGTCGGCGCGCGCGAACAGGTCGCGGTGATTACGCGACTGGCGCTTGCCGACATCCTCCGCGCCTCGGGGACGTCGTCCGCCCTCATTCTGGACGACGCGCTTGTCAATACGGACGAAGGGCGCCTCGAACGCATGCATCGGGTGCTGCAGACAGCCGCCAAGTCCCTCCAGGTCTTGGTGCTGACCTGCCGGGAGCGGGATTTCGTCGGGCTCGGTGATCTGAAGCGGCTGTAAGCGCGCCCTTCGGCCCGGTTGCTTTCGCGCGGCCCCGAGTCTTAAGTGCGGCGCGGGATGGACGCGCATGTCAGATGAGGACCCCATGATCTACGTGATCGCCACCATGACCGTACACCCCGAGAAGCGGGCCGATTTTCTCGAGAACGCCCGCACCGTGATCGCCGCCACGCATCGGGAGGACGGCTGCATCCACTACGACCTCCATAGCTCCATCACCGAGCCCAACACGTTCGTCTTCGTCGAGCGCTGGACCACGCGTGACGCGCTCGAGGCGCATTTCGGCGCGTCTCACGTCGCCGAATGGCGGCGGGTCTGCGCCGAATGCGTCGACACCCGCAAGGTCGAGGTCATCCATCCCGACAGGATCGAAGAGCTTTAGAACAGCCGCGAGGACATCATGGGTGAGCCTTCCGCCATCCGCAACGTTAGTCTCTACCGAGAGGACTTCTTCCTTTGGACCCAGGAGCAGGCGAAGCTTCTGCAGGAGCGGCGTTTCGATGAAATCGATCTCGATCATCTCGTCGACGAGGTGAAAAGCGTGGGGCGATCGGAGAGATCGGAGATCGAGAACCGGCTCGTCGTCCTCGTCGCTCACCTGCTGAAATGGCGCCTGCAACCTGGTCATAGGTCGAGCGGGTGGCGCGGCACCATCGCCGAGCAACGGCGCAGGTTGGCGAGAGCCCTCGAAGCCTCGCCGAGCCTCAGGGATTATCCCGCCGAAGTGTTCCGGGATTTCGCCTATCTGTCGGCGCGGCTGGAGGCCGCCAAGGACACCGGCATCGATTTCACGCTCTTTCCGGAAACACCGCCGTTCACGGTCGGGCAGGCGCTCGACGAGGGGTTCCTGCCCAAGGAGCCCGACCTCTGCGACCAGTCCTGAGGAGTCCCGCTTGATTCGCGCCACAACCGTTCGGGCCCATTCAGATTGGGGGGGCAACGCCGCCGACTGCGTCGTCCTCGACTTCGACGAGCGCCATCGACGCCGCGTCGCCATGACGGGCACGCGGGGGCTCGCCTTCCTGCTCGACCTGCCCGAAGCGGTAGCGCTGCGGGGCGGCGACGCGCTGGTCCTCGAGGATGGCCGCCTCGTCGAGGTGGTGGCCGCGCCCGAGACGTTGATCGAAGTGCGCGGCCGGGATCCGGGCGGGCTCGTGCGCCTCGCCTGGCACATCGGCAACCGGCATATCCCGGCCCAGATCACCGCCCGCGCGATCCGAATTCGCGGCGATCACGTCATCGAGGCCATGCTGCGGAAGCTCGGCGCCGCGCTGGCGGAGATCGAGGCGCCGTTCGACCCGGAAGGCGGCGCCTATGCGGCCTCCTCGAGCGCCGAGGATCAAGGCCATGCGCACGACCCGCACTACGGCCGTGGTCACGAGCATGCGGGGCACGATCACCATGCTCACGATCACGGCCGACACGCCAAGCGCGATCATCGATGAGCGCGCGGGCGGCCGACGCGGCCTCGATCCTGCCGCTGCTGGCCTGGCTCTCGCCTGCCTTCCCGGTCGGGGCTTACGCCTATTCGCACGGGATGGAATCGGCGGTCGACGCCGGCATGGTCCATGACGCCACCAGCCTTCGGGCCTGGATCGTCGACCTGATGGAGCACGGGTCGGCCCGTCAGGATACCGTGCTGGCCGCCGCCGCCTGGCGGGCCGTCTCGATCCGGGACGACGTCGCCATCGGCGACCTCAACGACCTCGCGCTCGCGCTCGCCCCCTCGCGCGAACGGCGGCTCGAAACCGCGGGCATGGGGACGGCCTTCGCGGAGGCCATCCGCGTGGCGTGGCCCGAGGCGTCCTGGACCGCCCTGCCCCATGGCGGGGATATCGCCTATCCGGTGGCCTTCGGGGCCGCGGCCGGCACCGCCCGCCTGCCGCTGCGCCCGAGCCTCGAAGCCTTCGGGCTGGCTTTCGTGCAGAACCTCGTCTCGGCTGCGGTGCGGCTCGGCGCGATCGGGCAGACCGATGGACAACGCGTCACCGCGGCGCTGATCGAGCCCGCGCGCGTGCTCGGCCAATGGTCGGAAACCGCCTCGATGGACGATCTCGGCACCTGCGCGTTCCGCTCCGACATCGCGTCTTTGCAGCACGAGACGCTCTATTCGAGGTTGTTCCGCTCATGACATCCCAGAACGGACCCCTGCGGGTTGGCATCGGCGGCCCCGTCGGCTCCGGCAAGACGGCGCTCATGGAGCACCTCTGCAAGCGGCTGCGCGGCACCCACGACATCGCGGCCATCACCAACGACATCTACACCAAGGAGGACGCCGAGATCCTGGCTCGCGCCGAGGCGCTGCCGCTCGAGCGGATCGTGGGCGTCGAGACCGGCGGCTGCCCGCATACCGCCATTCGCGAGGACGCGTCGATCAACCTCGCGGCGATCGACGACCTCAACCGCCGCTTTCCCGCCCTCGACCTCATCCTCATCGAGTCGGGCGGCGACAACCTCGCGGCCACCTTCTCGCCGGAACTCGCCGATCTCACCATCTATGTCATCGATGTCTCCGGCGGCGAGAAGATCCCGCGCAAGGGCGGCCCGGGCATCACCCGCTCCGACCTGCTCGTCATCAACAAGACCGATCTCGCGCCCCACGTCGGCGCCTCCCTCGAGGTCATGGATCGGGACACCCGACGGATGCGGCGCGACAAGCCTTACATCTTCGCCAACATGAAGGCCG
>CAXSEU010000360.1:0-3991 GCA_964236485.1 uncultured Lichenihabitans sp.
CGATGACGGTGACCGATCGCAACCGCTCGCAGGACTTCGAAGTGGCGCGGGCCGGCATCAACTACCGCTTCTGATCCACCGCTCGTCGCGACCGACCAAGCGCCGTCGCGGCTTCGCGGCGGCGCTTCACTTTTGCGGTCCCTGCCAGAACGCGCTTAGCGTCACCGTGGCGTGGAGCCGTGGCGAGGCATTTTCGACCGCTTCCGCACCGCCGCTCGCGGCGGGCTGAATGGCCAGATCTTCAACCATCATCGCCGGCCTGCCGTTCTCGATCCTGAACAACAGCAATTGCAATGCGTCGTTCGTCGCTTCGACCACGGCCTGAACCTCGATCCGGCCGTCCTGGCCCGGCTCGTCGTGCTTGGCCTCGGCCCGGCTCGACAGGACCGAGCCGCCCGCCTCGGCCACCATCATGCGCAACAGAGCGTCGATCTGTGCCGCGGCGAGCGTTTCGCTGTCGGCGACGACGTGCAGCTGCGACGGCTCGACCTGCACGGCCTTCCCGTCGGTTCGAACCGTTTGGACGCTCCTCGAAACGAAATCGGCCTTGGCGTCCCGCTCCGCTTCGGCCGATGAGAGATCTGCCCAACCGCCGGCCAGCGCCAGGCCGCCAAGGATCAGGAGGGCGCCGAGCAGCAGGGTGGCGCCGAGGGGACGCCCGAGTTCCACGCTCTTCAAGGCCCGGCCGCGGCGGGTTCGCGCACCCTCATGTCGAGCTGGAACCGATCGCCGGGCCCCGCCTCGACCTTGGTCGTCGATGCCCCGAAGGCGACGTCGGCGAAGCGGCCGGACTTCTCCAGCGCCGGCACCAGAAGGGAAGTGTCCGTGGACACTCCCGCGACGGTCATTTGCGACTTGTGCAATGACAGGTCGGTCAAGTGCGCGCTGTCGGGCAGCGCCTTCGCCAAGGCCTCGATGACGTCGACGACGCGCGGCCGAGCGTTTCGGATGTCAAGCAGTTTGGCGTCCATGTCCTTGGCGCCTTGATCCAGCCGTCGCGCGCGGGCCAGCACGGCGCTGCGCTCATCCAGCACCCGATCCTGTTCGGCGACGTCGTCCTGTACGGAGGCGGATCGCCACCCCAGCCAGCCGAGCGCGCCGACGAAGCAGACCAACAGCACAGCAAGCCCGAGCACGATCCTATCCCGCAACGTTGCGGCAAGCAGCGAGGTCCCCGTGCCGATCGGGATCCCGAAGTCGTCGGAACGCGAGCCGGTGCGCGACATGAGCCGCATCCGGCGCGGATGCTGGGTTTCCAGGGCCGCGACCCAGGCCGCGACCAGCCGCCGAGGGACGACGCTCACCTCGATGGCCATCCGAGTCGGGTCCGCCGCGAGAGCGGTCTGCCGGATCGCATAATGGACGTCGGCCGCATGCCAGGGGGTGATCTTCTCGATGTGATGACGCACGAACCCTTCGAGGAATGGAACACTTTGGACCGCGACGGGGTCGAGATCTCGCCGGAACAGCCAGCCCGGAGGCACCAGGATGTCGATTCTGGAGCCGGCGAGCGCTTGAGCGGCCTCGGCCGGCTCGAAGTGGACCGAGCCCTCGCGATCCAACAGTCGGCCGACGCCGGATCCGTCCGGCGCCTCGATGGCGGCGCTCCCTTCACCGATGACGATGCGGTGCGTCGCTCCTCCGGAGAGCCGTTCGACGAACCAGAGACACGCTTCGGTGAGTCCGTCCGCGAACCACCCCCATGCACCTCTTATCCGGGCGATCATTCGATTTAGACGATCATCACAACAACTTGCGCCATTCGACGACGACCGGCGCCTGCGCGGTTCCGGTCGGGGAGGCAACCACGATCTCGTAGCTTCTCTCGAAGCGTCGCGCCACCGTCACATGCGCGATGGCCCGCACTGACGGCACGTCCTCGAAGTCCACCAAAGGGCGTGAGGGAACCGGCAAAAGCGCAAGTGCGGAGTCGCTGTTGATGAAGCCCTGACCGCGTCGCTCGAGATAATCGTCGGTTCTCGTGTCGTCCCCGCCCATGAGCGCCGAGACGATGAATCGATCTGCCAGGATCGGGTCGACGCCTTTGGAGCCACTCGCCACGGTGAGAACCGGCAGGACCCGCCGCGCCACATCCCCAGGCAGGCCCCAGTCCGCCGTGGCCTCGCGCGTCGCCGAATAGGCGGGGGAAATCCGCGGCCGCCCGGAGGCACCGGGCTGTGCCGCCGCGCTCGACGCCGCCCGTGCCGTGCCGTGAGCCACGCCGGACGCGGCGCGCAGGGTTTCGAGATGCTCGACCACGGAGGCGGTGAGCTGCGGTTCGGCACCGGCCGCCGAAAGCACGGCCGCGATCAATTCCACCGACGCCGTGTTGACGTCGATCCGGGCCGATTCCGACACGTAATCGATGACCATTTCCGCGCCGGGGACCCGCACCGCGAGCGCGCCGCCCCGATGCGTCGCAGCGTCCCCTTTCATCAACTCGTCGACGACGATGTCGCCCGCGGCCTCGCCCAAGGCATCGGCCCGAGCCGCGTCGGCAAAGACCGACGCCGCCCGTGCGCCGCTGACCCCTGTCCGCATGGCCGCGCCCGCAAGGGCCGCCAGCAAGGCGGAAAACATGAGCACGATGAAGAGGGCCGCGCCACGGCGGGGATCCGTCCAGGCGAGGCCGGGTGTCGCCGGCGCCGAGCAGCGATCAGCGCATGTCATGCCGCTGCTGACATGCGCAGGCTCTAGCGGCCTGCGGCGCCCCGTTGTCGCGCCGATCACCCGAGATGCCCCAGGGTTCGATGCAGCGTCGGCCCGACCACGAATGCCAACCAGGCTGCCGGTGCCAGGAAGGCACCGAACGGTAGCGCCATATCCGGATCGCCCGCTCCACGCCGCCGCCAGAGCAGCACGGCGAGCCCTGCGAGGGCGGCGGTTTCGAGCGCCAGCACGGCATCGGCAGGCGTCAACCACATCGCCGAAGCGCCCGCGAGCTTGACGTCGCCAAATCCCAGGCCCTGGTGCCCGCTCGCCAAGCGATAGAGGCGCCCCACCAGCCACAGTGCCGCGAACCCGCCGCACCCCGCGAGCACGGCGACGACGGCTTCCGCCAGGGCGTCCGCCGGCGCAAAACCCTCCCACAGTGGCTCTGCCAAGGCGTAGACCAGACCCAGGCCGGCGATGCAGCCCGACGCGGCGTCCGGGATGATGAAGCGATCGAGATCGGAACGGACCACCACGACGACGGCCATCCACCACAGCGCCGCGAACGGTGCAGCCAGCGGAGCCGATCCTTCTAGGCCCAGCAGAACGAGCGCCAAAACGCCGCCCGTGCAGACCGCCGCCGGGACGGCGAAGTGCCAGGCCGGCGGTCGCCGCGATTCACCACCGCCTGCCCGACCCTCGGCGGCGGAGTCTTCCGCGACCTCCGTTTCAGTACCGGCGCACAACGGGTTGATCCGAGAGGCGTCGCATCGATAGCAGGCGGTCGTGGAACTCTTCCGTGACGTCCTGAGCATCGGCCGCGTTGTTGATGATCTTGGGTTTGATGAAGATGATGATCTCCGTTCGGTGCAGCGCCGAATCATGCGACGTCAGGAGGTCGTTGAGGAATTGCACGTTCACCAGTCCCGGCAGCCCGGATCGGTCGTTGCTTCGAGTGTCGCTAATCAACCCCGCCAGCATCACGGTCTGGCCGTTCGACACCGCGACCGAGGAGCGGACCCGGCGCTGCGAGATCGTCGGCGTCAGCGACGTCGGATCCGTGGATGCCACGGCGCTGATCTGCTGCTCGACATCCAGGGTCACGATGCCGTTGGCGTTCACCTTCGGCAGGACGTTGAGGATGATCCCGGTATCCTTGTAGTCGACGTTGTTCACCACGGGCGCGAGGCTGTTGTCCGTCGACTGCGCGGTGCGGGTGAGGATCGGGACCTGATCGCCGACCTGCAGGACGGCCGGCTGCCGGTCGAGCACCACGAGGGAGGGCGACGAGAGGATCTTGACCGTCGTGTAACCTTGCAGGGCGCTCAACAACACCCGC
>CAXSEU010000361.1:0-3991 GCA_964236485.1 uncultured Lichenihabitans sp.
GCATCTGTTCGAGCGGTACGCTGTCGTCGTGCAGGATGCCGCGGCGGCCGACCTCCGCGCCCGTCCGATCCTGGAACGTCACGGCAAGATCCTGCTGCTTCAGCCAGTCCTCCGACGTGTCGTGAAAGGCCGGAATGGCGAGCGCCAGCGCCAGGATCGAGCCCCCGAGTCCCAGCGTGAGCCCCTCGCACGAAAGCTCCACCAGCCACCAGCGCCAGCCGCGAACGTGGAAGCGCTCGGTGAAGGCGGAGAAGTTTTCGTAGCCCTCGCGAAGACCCCGGGTCCCCTCGAAGGCGGATGAATTCAGCCAAGCGTCGAGGGCGAGGAGGCCGCGTCGTCCCCTCGCACGACCTCGGCCGAGACCGCGGCGGATCCGGTTTTTCACCTCGTGGAACGTTCGAAGGCTGGGGGACACCCGTTTTCCGTTCACTCGATCTGCGGCAGGCCGCCGCCCGCCTCTACTCTGACGCGAACTCGCAAGCGCGCCCCTTGACGATACGCCCTTGAAAGGGCAGATGCTACAATCGGCGCCCCGCTGTCCCCGCAATGCTTATGCCAAGGTGAAAGTCCTGTTTTGGCGCAAGACCCCGCTTTCGACACAGGTCCTTTAATCGTGAAGGAGGCTGCGGTTCCGTTGTGGAAAAGGCCCTTGGCCGACTTAACGACGGCTGAATGGGAAAGCCTTTGCGACGGCTGCGGCCGGTGCTGCCTGGTCAAGCTCGAAGACGAGGATCGCGGCGACATCCACTTCACCAATGTCTCCTGCAGGCTCCTCGATGCGGGAAGCTGCCGGTGTTCGAACTACACCGATCGCCGCGCCTATGTTCCCGATTGCGTCAAGCTCACGCCCGACCTCGTCGCCTCGATCAACTGGCTTCCGCCGACCTGTGCCTACCGACTGGTCGAGGAAGGGCGCGACTTGATGTGGTGGCACCCCCTCGTTTCCGGAAGCCCCGACACCGTCCACGAGGCGGGAATCTCGATCCGGGCGCGGGGAACCGTCTCCGAGGATCACGTCCAACTGGAGGCGATGCCGGACCACATCGTGACCTGGCCGGTTCGTTGGCCGAAGAGGAGCCGGCGCCCGCCGGGTGCCGATTCGTTGCGGAAAAGCCGGGCTTCAGCGCCCGGCGCTCCAGCCGGAGAGGACCCTGTCGATCCATCCCCGCTCCGGCCCAAGCCATAGCGCCTGGGTGAGGGCGCCGCAGGCGGCCTCGCCCTCACCGGCGGCCCACAAGGTCACGGCTTCGACGGTGTCGCTCGCGGCGCCGAACACCGGGCCGCCGGAGTCGCCCGTGCAGGCACCCGCGCCCCGCTGGTCCGGGTCCCTCGCCCAGAGCAGCAGGGATGACGGCGGGTCGCGGGCTTCGAGCCTGACGGTGCGCAGGGTGCCCGAACTCGCCGCGTCGTTCTCGCGCGTGACGCCGAAGCCCGCCACCCGGAACGCGGTGCCGGTGGTGGTCGCGTTCACAAAGCCGAATGCGGCCGGGCGGAAGCGCTCCGGAAGAGGGTCCGCTAGGCGCAGCAGCGCGAGGTCGACCGAGCGCCTGCGCATCTTGATGGCGTCCGCCCGGTAGCCGGGATGGCTCACGACCTTGGCGACCGGCAGCAGCACCGGCTTGCCGTCCGGATTCTTGAAGTGAATGCGCAGTTCGGCTCCTGCCGGCGCGCAATGGGCCGCCGTCAACACGACGTTTGGCGCAACCACGACGCCGGAGCAGAAGCCGGCGACGGCTCCTGACCGTTGCAGCACCATGACCACATAGGGTGCAAGGTCTTGTGCCTCCGTGGAGGGGCCAACGACGGCGAGGGCAGGGGCGGAGAGAGGGACGCTCAACGCACCGGCGGCGAGAAGCATTCTAACGGAAGAGCCTGGACAGGTTCCTTCGACCATCAACAATCCGGATCACGCTCCTGGTCTTGGGATTGTAGGCGATTACAAAAGGATGGACCACAATGAAGCGCGTCGGCCGCGAGACCATGATGTTTCGTGGGCTACGCCCATGGTTCAGCCCGTCCGCGATGTCACGGCACCGTTCGGAGATCAAGCGCCGCAGCTTGCCGGCCTGAACTTGTCCAAAACGCGTCGCTGATTGATCGATGATGTGTGCGAAGTCTTCGGCCGCCCTGAAACTGAGGTTTGTTGGGTCTCCATTCACCCGGCCTTCCTCTTTTGCGCCGTCTCGGCTTCTTGGAGGCTCCGGCAACGCTGCGCCACACCGCGCGCCATCGCCTGATCGAGCATTCGCGCAACCTCTTCAGGAGGGACCCAGCCATTGCGTTCGACGTCTTCATGTCCTTCTTCGAGCATCCTCTCGAGTTCGGAACGCGCGCTGGAGCCGGCATGAGACGCCACATCGTCGGAAGCGTTTACGGGCTGGTAGAGCGCGGGACCTACTCTCCGAAGCGTGACGGCGTACCGATGTTCGCCCGCCTCGATCGTCAAGCCACCGTCGCTGCCGTCCTCGACGGCTACAATCTCTGGATCGGCGACGATCACGCCGAAGTTGATGAGCGCCCCAAGATATTCAAGGATCCGATCTTCGGTCACGGCATTCTCCGGCTTGTGCTGGGCCATCTTAGCACTCGGTGCCGGCGCGCGCGACTCTCTGCCGGCCGGTTTACCGGGGGCCGACGCTTGCGGGACAGGTGAAGTCGCCCGATAGGGAGACGTGCCAAGCCGCCCCAGGGAAAGTCCCAGACGTACCGGGCCGAGGTCGGCGCGCAACATCGGGACGAGCCAAGATGCGGACGCATGCGCGGGTGGTGGTGATCGGCGGCGGCGTCGTCGGCGTGTCGACACTCTATCACCTGGTCAAGAAGGGCTGGTCCGATTGCGTCCTCGTCGAACGCAAGGAACTGACTTCGGGCTCGACATGGCACGCCGCCGGTCTGCTGCCGCTCTTCAACGTCAGCTACTCGGTCGGCCAGATCCACAAATACTCGGTCGCGCTCTACAAGCGCCTGGCTGAGGAAGTCGGGCTCGACGTCGGGCTGCGACAGGTGTCGAACATCCGCCTCGCCCGCACCCAGGATCGGCTGGACGAATACAGCTACTACACCGGGGTGGCGCGTACGATCGGGGGCGTCGAGGTCAAGTTCCTGACGCCGGAGCAGGTGAAGGAGATCTGGCCGCTCTGCGAGACCGACGGGATACTCGGCGCCATCCAGCATCCCGAAGACGGCTACATCCAGCCGGCCGACATCACCCAGGCGCTGGCGCGAGGGGCGCGCATGGGGGGCGGCGAGATCAACCGCAATACGGTCGTGACCGCCATCGAGCGGACGGCATCGGGCGAGTGGCTGGTCAAGACCGACAAGGGCGACATCACCTGCGAACACGTGGTGTCCTGCTCGGGCAATTTCGCGCGGCAGACGGGCCGCATGGTAGGCATCCAGGTCCCGGTGGTCCCGGTCGAACATCAATACATCGTGACCGAGCCGCATCCGGCCATCCAGGAACGCCGGGCCAGGGGTTTGCCCGAGATGGGCGTACTGCGCGAGTCGGACAGCTCCTGGTACATGCGCGAGGAAGCCGGCGGGCTGCTGCTCGGACCCTACGAGACCGGCGCGCCGGTCTGCTACCTCGACGGTCCATCGCCGGAGTCCGAGTACGAGCTTTTCCAGGAGGACCTCGAACGGCTGATGCCGCACATCGAGGCGGCGATCACGCGCGTCCCCGCCTTTGGCGAAGTCGGCATCAAGAAGGTCTACAACGGCGCCATCGCCTACACGCCCGACGGCTCGCCCATCGTCGGCCCCGCGCCTTCGTTGCCGAATTTTTGGCTCAACGAGGGCCACAGTTTCGGCGTGACGGCGGCCGGCGGCGCGGGCTGGCAACTGGCCGAATGGATCGTCGAGGGGGAACCCACCATCGACATGATGGGCGTCGACCCGCGCCGCTTCACCCTTTTATCCTTCGGTGGCGCGGCCGGGCTGCACGTGAGCGCGGTCGCGGCCGAGCTCGGCATCCGCCGGGTGCTGGTGCCGC
>CAXSEU010000362.1:0-3064 GCA_964236485.1 uncultured Lichenihabitans sp.
ACCCGCTCCGCGGTCTGCCGCAGAGCGGCATCGAGTGCATGATCGTCGACCTCCCGCGCCGTGCCGCAGCGTGAGCAGATGAGCATCACGCCGTGGTGGTCATGTCCGGGCGTGTCGCAGACCGCGTAAGCGTTGCGGCTTTCCACCCGGACCACGAAGCCGTTCTCCGCCAGGAACTCCAAGGACCGATAGACGGTCGGCGGCGCCACCGGTCGACCCTGAGCCCTGGCGAGCGCCTCGATCAACGCGTAGGCGGTCAGCGGGGCGTCCGCTTGCGCGATGAGCAGCAGGACCTGCCGACGCAGCGCCGTCAGCTGCAGGTTGCGCTCGCCGCACAGGGACTCCACCTGCCGCAGCCAAGCCGTCTTGGTGCCGATCATGCCGTGCGCTTCGCTCATTCATCGCTCCCACGCTCATGTGAGAGGTCGGCATTGTACCCGCAACCCATTTCAGCGGCACCACCTTTGATATATTGTAACTATGAACGTTATAAGATAACGATCGATTTGCCTCGAAGCGAGGTTCACGACCGGACGGAGCCCCAATGTCCCTTTCTCGAACAATGTTTCTGGCAAGCGTCCTTGCCGCCGTCTTTCCTGTAATCGGGGCGGGACCCGCCTCAGCGTCGGACGTCTCGATCGTGGCGGCCGAGAACTTCTACGGCGACCTCGCACAGCAGATCGGCGGCCAGCACGTGAAGGTGACGAGCATCCTCTCCAATCCCGACCAGGACCCGCATCTCTTCGAGGTCGATCCCGCGACGGCCCGCGCGCTGAAAGGCGCCAGGATCGTCATATCGAACGGCGTCGATTACGATCCCTGGATGGCAAAGCTTCTCAAGGCCGACGCGTCGGCGGGTCGTGTCGAGATCGTGGTGGCTGACCTGCTCGGCAGGCGCGCCGGTGACAATCCGCATCTCTGGTACGATCCGAAGACGATGCCGGCCGTGGGAAGGACGCTTGCAGACGACCTCTCCGCGATCGACGCCGCGCACCAAGCCGATTACCACAAGGCCGCCGCTGCCTTCGATGCTTCCCTCAAACCCTTGAACGACAAGGTCGGGGCCATGAGGGCGAAGTATGCCGGCGTTGCGGTGACGGCGTCGGAACCGGTCTTCGGCTATATGGCCGAGGCGCTCGGCCTCGACGTACGCAATACCGGCTTTCAGCTCGCCGTCATGAACGGCACCGAGCCAAGCCCTGCGGATGTCGCGGCCTTCGAAGACGACCTCAAGGGCCACAGGGTCAAGGTCATGCTTTACAACAGCCAGGCGGACGATCAGGCCGTCAAGCGATTGGTCGGGGTCGCGCGGGCGGCCAAGGTGCCCGTGGTCGGCATCACCGAGACGGAGCCGGGCGGGAAGACCTATCAGGCTTGGATGCTCGCTCAGCTGGACGCACTCGACCATGCGCTGGCGGGTAGTGGCTCGTGAGCCTTGTCGGCTTCCAGGACGTGACGCTCCGTCTCGGCGGCAGAACCATCCTCTCCGGCGCGACCTTCGATGTCGCGCCGGGTGAGTTCGTCGGTCTGCTCGGACCGAACGGTGCCGGGAAGACCACCTTGATCCGTGCCATCCTGGGATTGCTCGCGCCGCGCGCCGGCACCATCCGGGTGCTCGGAGCGCCGGCGGTTCGCGGCAACCCGGCGATCGGCTACCTGCCGCAGGTCCGCGGAACGCCGGATCCGCGCTGGAGCGGCCGGGATTTCGTCGCCAGCGCGGCGGGCGGTCATCGCTGGGGACTGCCGCGCCTCGCCGCGACGGAGCGGCGCGATGTCGACTGGGCGCTCGAGGTCGTCGGGGCCACCGCCTTGGCGCGACATCCCCTGGGCGAACTCTCCGGCGGCGAGCGGCAGCGGCTATTGCTGTCCCAGGCTCTCCTGGGCAGGCCGAAGCTGCTTCTTCTCGACGAACCGCTGGTCAACCTCGACCCAACCCATCAGCGCGGCGTCGTCGAACTCGTCTCGCGGCTCAACAAGGAACTCGGCTGCGGCGTGCTCTTCAGCGCGCACGAGCTCAACCCGTTGCTCCCGGTCATGGACCGGGTGCTCTACGTCGGCCGCGGGCAGGCGGTCTTGGGGACCGTGGACGAGGTCATCACCGGCCGCGTGCTGTCCCGCCTCTATGGTTCCGAGATCGAGGTCTTGAGGGTGGGACGGCGCATCTTCGTCATGGCGGGCGACAGCGAGGCCGAGGGCGAGGCCCATCGTCACGATCACGGTGACGATGGGGATCATCACGATCACCAACACGCCGAAGACCGCACGCTCCATGCTTGATTATGACTTCATGCGAACGGCGTTCATGGCCAGCGGCGTCGTGGCCATCCTGTCGGGGCTGGTTGGCTACTTTCTCGTGCTCCGGAACCAGACCTTCGCGGGTCATGCGCTGGCCCATGTGGGCTTCACCGGCGCCACGGGTGCAATCCTGCTCGGCATCCCCTCGCTCTGGGGACTGATCGGCTTCACGCTGCTGGCGGGCATCTCCATGGGGGCCCTGGGCGAGAAGCTCAGCGCCCGCGATGTCGCGGTCGGCATGACCCTGTCGCTCGCCCTCGGCTTCGGGCTCTTGTTCCTGCATTTCTACACCGCCTTCGCCACCCAGGCGACGGCGCTTCTTTTCGGCAACGTGCTGGGGGTCGAGCCCTCCGCACTGGGCAGCCTCGTCGCCCTCACGCTTCTGAGCCTCACAGGGCTCGGCGTCATCTCGAGGCCGCTGCTGTTCTCCTCGCTGCAGCCCGAATTGGCGGAGGCCAGGGGCGTGCCGCTGCGTCTCATCGCCGTGGTCTTCATGGGAATCGTGGCCGTCGCCACCGCCGAGTCGGCGCAGATCGTCGGAGTCCTCCTGGTCTTCACCTTGATGGTCGGGCCGGCCGCGACGGCGCGAAACCTGTCGCCGCGCTTCCGGGTCGCCATAGCGGCGTCGGCGGCACTGGCGCTGGCCGCCAACGTCAGCGGCCGCGGGGGGGTCGGCGGCGACGCGGGCGGCGGCAACCCAGGACCCATGAGCACGGCCGCCGGAGCCGCGGACGCCGGCAACGGCGGCCGCGGCGGCATCGCCGGCGGG
>CAXSEU010000362.1:3074-3988 GCA_964236485.1 uncultured Lichenihabitans sp.
ATAGCGGCGTCGGCGGCACTGGCGCTGGCGGAGGCTTGGGGTGGCTTGTGTCTCGCCTGGTGGACCAACTGGCCGGTGAGCTTCTGGATCACCGGGCTTTCGGCCGCAGCCTATGGGCTGAGCTTCACGATCGAACGCGTCATGCGACCGTCGCACGCCCGCGCTTCATCTTAGGCGGCTTTCAGCGCATTCTGCATCACGGCCAGGACGTCGTTCGGCAACCAGGGCTTCGCCACATAGCGCACGCGGGGATGCATCTCGTCCGGACGCGGCCCGATCTGTCCCGAGGTCACGAGGACGGCGATGCCCGGGCATACTTCGGATACGATCCCCGCCAGCTCCAGCCCGTCGGTATCCCCAGGCAGATAGACGTCGGTGAAGATGGCCGCGACATTGTCGCGGTGGCCGCGAACGTAGTCGATGGCGTCGTCACCGTTGGAAAACTCGACCACCTCGATGCCCGCGTCCTCGAACAAGCTCGTCGCGTTCATGCGGATGAGAGGCTCGTCTTCGACGACGACGACGACGCGTTGCTGCATGGCGAGCTCCGATCCTGACATTGCGGTCTCTCCTCCGAAAGCGGCATCCGGCTGACGCGACTTCCGGCAAGGCTTGTTTCCGCGCCTGCTGACGTCGGCGTTTTGCACCGCACAAACGGCAGACGTGTGACGCGGATGCGGCACAAAGGGCAGAATGTCCACATAAGATGAATGATTCATTAGCCATTCTGCGGAGGACAGACAATGACCGATCCTTTCGACCTCGAGCGGTTCGTCGCCGCCCAGGCGCCGGTGATCGACGCGGCCCTGGCGGAACTGCGCGGCGGCCGGAAACAGAGCCATTGGATGTGGTTCGTGTTTCCGCAGGTCGAAGGACTGGGGCATAGCGCGATGGCACGACGCTACGCCATAGGT
>CAXSEU010000363.1:0-3972 GCA_964236485.1 uncultured Lichenihabitans sp.
GGTAGTAGTCGGGGTGGATCTCGCCGAAGGCCAGGAAGCCGTGGCGGTTGCCGCCATACTCAACGAAGGCGGCCTGAAGGGACGGTTCGACCCGGGTGACCTTCGCCAAATAGATGTTGCCGCGAAGCTGCTTCCGGTTCGCGGCTTCGAAATCGAACTCCTCTACCCGGTTGCCTTTAAGCACGACGACCCGGGTCTCCTCGGGGTGGGAGGCATCGATGAGCATTTTGCTGGACATGGCGATCTCTGTTGGATGGGACGCGCGCGGACGCGGGTCGCCGGCATCCTCTCGGCGTCGAGCCGATAGAACCGGGCGGCTCGCGTGATGACGCGCGCGATCGATGAGGGTGTTATCTGTGTATGATCGATTGAAAGCCCCGACGGTCGGGGGCGTCCCGAGCGTGACGTTCGGGTCGGCGGCCGCAGTGCCGCATGATCGGTCGAAGCAAGAATAAAGAGGGCCCAGCGGAGCGAGGTCGAGCAATCGACGACCCGTCGCGTGCCCGCGCCCTTCATGGGCGTGAACAATGAAACGGCTTCGGGATTGAGACGACCCTGGTGCGGCCGGACCATGACCTCTGACTCTCGTTCACGGTTCGAGCAACGAATCCGTCGCTACACGTCCGAACGCAGCCAGGGTCGAAACCGGCTTTAATCGACCCGACGTCGACATCGCTAAAAAGCGGAGCGCCGCGCTCCATTGGCGGAGAGCGGCCCGACGAAGGACGAACCGCCCGCAAGCACTCGATACGTCGAGCCATGCCCGCGACCGGACGGGAGCGCTACCTGCATAGCGGTTCGCGGCGTCGTTTGGCAAGTTTCCTTTCCGAGGTCTCGTCGAACCACCGGGTGGATTAGCCTCGGCAGGCGTTACGATCAATTAACCAATGCGTGGCTATCGCTTCTCCGTCGTCCCGGCGCTGCTGCTCGGGCTTCAGCGGTTCGTCTCCAGCCATGAGAAGCGTCGCCAGTTCGAGCTCTTGGACCATGGGCCTCTGCGGCCGGTCGGGGACGATGCTGGCCGCGGCCTTGTCGCTGTCGACTCTGGCGCTCGCACCAGGGTCGCGCGCTGCGGCGGCCCTCGACCCACCGGTCGCTGTGGTGGCGCGAATCGCCGAGGCGGATGGCGCCGCGCGGCTCCTGGTGGACCTGAGCGGCATGGTGACGGCCCGAGCTTTCGTGCTCGACAGGCCCGACCGCGTCATCGTCGACCTCCCCGAGGTCAACTTCCAGATACCCCCTGAGGAGGGCCATCCGGCAAAAGCCGGCGGGCTGATCAGGTCCTTTCGGTTCGGGTCGTTCGCACCCGGCAAGTCACGCATCGTGATCGATCTGTCAGCCCCGGCGACACTGAGCCGTGCTAGCGTCGAGTCGATCGCCGGGGGATCGCCGTCGCGGCTCACCATCGAACTGGATCGATGCGACCGGGCAAGCTTCCGGGCCGCCGTTCGGCGGGATCGGCTTGCGTCGACCGGTGCGGCCAGCGTGACCACCGCACCGCCGCCGCCTGAAACGCGGCCGGTCGTGGTGATCGATCCTGGGCACGGCGGCATCGATCCGGGAGCGAGCGGCGACGATGGCGCGACCGAGAAAGTCATTGTGTTCAACTTCGCCGAAGCGCTGGCCCAGAAGTTGAGGCTGGGGAACCGCTACAGGGTCGTGATGACACGCACAACCGACAGCTTCGTGTCGCTTGGAACACGCGTCAAGATCGCTCGCGAGGCGGGCGCGGCGCTGTTCGTCTCCGTCCACGCCGACACGTTGTCGGACCCCAGCGTCACCGGGGCCACGATCTACTCCGCGTCCGACCGCGCCTCGGACGCGGAGGCGGCTCGGGTCGCCGCAAAGGAAAACAAGGCCGATGAGACCGCCGGGCTCGAAACCGCGCCGGAAAGCCCGGGCGTGGCTGACATCCTGTTCGACCTCACGCGCCGCGAAACCCGCACCTACGCCCACCTCTATCAGCGCACGCTCGCCGGCTACCTGCACAAGGTCGCGCGGCTGAACAAGAACCCTGAACGGGCGGCGGGGTTCAAGGTGCTGCAGGCGCCCGACGTCCCCTCGGTTCTCCTGGAACTCGGATATCTCTCCAGCACTCAAGACATCAAGATGTTGGTCTCCCCTGAATGGCGCGACAAGGCGTCCGATGTGGTGGCAAGATCGATCGACGCGTTTTTCGCCCAGCGGAAGGCGCTCGACGGCGCCCAGGATCCCGCACCTGAACAAGGGCGGCAGCACGAGGTCGTGTCGGATCGGACACACTCCTGAAGTACGGGTTGCTTCGGCGAGGCACAAAGAGTACCGCCGGGCCTTGGCCGTATTGACACCATAAAAGCGACGCAGCTTTTACGGATCGGCAGGGGCTAAATCCGTGGGACGGTATTGGCCGGGTCCGTCGCGATCATCGATGTCCCAATGCTCTGCGGCGAGGCGATTAATGCGGCGTATCACCCGGTTCTTTGGTTTCCTGTTTGCGACTGGTGCCCTGGTGTTTGTGGTTGGCGCTTGTGCGGCCGGCTTCATGATCTGGAAGTACCAGCGGGATCTGCCGGATTATACACAGCTGCGGAACTACGAGCCGCCCGTGATGACGCGGGTTCATGCCAAGGATGGCAGCCTGCTGGCCGAATATGCGCGAGAGCGCCGCCTCTACCTGCCTTCGACCGCGATTCCGCCCCTGGTTAAGGAGGCCTTCATCTCGGCTGAGGACAAGAACTTCTACACCCATGCGGGCGTCGACCCCGAGGGCGTGCTGCGCGCCGTCGGGGTGCTGGTGCAGGGCTCGAAGCGCGCGCAGGGCGCCTCCACCATCACCCAACAGGTCGCCAAGAACTTCCTTCTGACCAACGAACGGAGTTTTTCGCGGAAGATCCGCGAGGCCCTGCTGGCGTTCAGGATCGAGTCCGCCTACTCGAAGGAGAAAATCCTCGAGCTCTACCTCAACGAAATCTATCTCGGCCTCGGTAACTACGGTGTCGCGGCGGCCGCGCTGAACTATTTCGACAAATCGGTCGGGGAGTTGAGCGTCGCGGAGGTAGCCTACCTGGCGGCTCTGCCGAAGGGTCCCAACAACTACCAGCCCTTCCTCAAGCATGAAGCTGCGGTCGGCCGGCGCAACTGGGTGATCGACCGCATGGTCGAGAACAACTACGTTCCGCGTGCCGAAGGCGAGAAAGCCAAGCAGGAACCGCTGGGCGTGAACCCCCGGGTGCTTTCCCCGAATTCCTACGCCGCGGGATACTTCGCCGAGGAGGTGCGCCGGGAACTCAGCGATCGGTACGGCGAAAAGAAGCTGTACGAGGGCGGGCTCTCGGTCCGCACCACGCTCGATCCTCAGCTGCAGGTCATGGCCCGCAAGGCGCTCGTCGAAGGCCTCGTGCGATACGACGAGGCACACGGCTGGCGCGGCGCCGTTCGCCACATCGACTTCGGTGCCGATTGGGGAATGGCCTTGGCCGACGTTCCGGCCTTCGGCGACGTTCAGCCTTGGCGGCTCGCCGTCGTGCTCGATACCAGCGACGCCGCGGCACGAATCGGCCTCCAGCCCGGGCCCGCCAGGGCAGGCGAAGTGCTCGCAGACCGCGCCGTCGGCCAGTTGACCCAGGAAGGCGTACGCTGGACGGGCAAGAAGTCGCTTCGTGCCCTGGTCCAGCCCGGCGACGTCGTCTACGTCGAGCCGCTGGAGGGAAAGCCGGGCCAGTTCAGGGTACGCCAGGTGCCTGACATCTCGGGGGCGCTCATCGCCATGGACCTATACACGGGCCGCGTCTTCGCCATGGCGGGTGGCTTCTCTTTCGAGCAGTCCGAATTCAACCGTGCCACGCAGGCCCTGCGCCAGCCGGGGTCCTCGTTCAAGCCCTTCGTCTACGCCACGGCGCTCGACAACGGCTACACTCCTTCTTCGGTCGTGATGGATGCGCCCGTCGAGATCGATCAGGGGCCTGGACTTGGAATCTGGCGGCCGGTCAACGA
>CAXSEU010000364.1:0-210 GCA_964236485.1 uncultured Lichenihabitans sp.
CCGCGATGATGATCGCGTCGGGCTCCTCCAGGCGCGAGAAATCCGAGGTGACGACGAACTGACCCGTCCGCACGGCATCCTGGATGGCTTCCGTCGGGATGTGTTTGATGGAGCTCTCGCCCCGGTTCAGCTGGTCGACGCGGGCCTGATCGATGTCGAAGCCGAACACGGGAAAGCCGGCCTTGCAGGCCGTGAGCGCCAGGGGGATGC
>CAXSEU010000364.1:259-3941 GCA_964236485.1 uncultured Lichenihabitans sp.
GTTCCAGCACGGCGATGCCGAAGCCGCGTTTCTCGATGCGCTCGATCAAGGCGGCGACGCTCACGGCGGATGTTGCCGGCTTCGACGAGTGCTTGCTTGATTCCACGGGGTCCTGTCCTGGCCGTAAGCTGGCGGCCTCTCACCGTCGAGGGTACAACAGCTTATGAAGCGACCTGTCAAGCTGGCGGGCAGGTCGGGCGAACAGCATCGATGGCCGCGCCTTCAGGCGACGTCGTTCAGCAAGGCGTCCCACGCCGCGAGGTAGCGATCGTGGTTGAAGACGTCGAGCGCCTTGCGCCGGGCCGCCAGGCTTAGGGCGCAAACCCGCGCCGGATCCTTGATGGCCCCGTTGATGAAGGCCGCGAGGTCCTCCGGACGATCGGCGTAGAACCCGTCGATCCCGTTCTCGATGAACATGTCCGCGTCGTGGTTGCGCAAGCAGACCGGGATGACGCCGGTCATCATGGCTTCGCCGCGCGACCGCGGCATGGGGGAGCGCAGGGTCGTGTTGAGGTAGAACTTGAACTGGCGGATCCGGTCCACGTAGGAGCGCAGGTTGCGCACCGCGAAGGGGTTCTGCGAGCGGTTCTCGATCGGGCCGCCGGGATGGCTCGCGGTTTCGACGCGGATTCCCGGATCCAGGCCGGACAGGACCTCCTGGAACTCCCAGGCGCCGCGATAGTGCGGGCGCGCGAAATCGGCCTGGAGTGCGAGCACGTCCCGCTCCAGCGTGCCGCGCGGGAACTCCTGTGGATCGAAGCCATGCCAGATCACCCGAGCGTCCCGGAATCCCCATTCGTCGAGCGCCTGGTGGGAATTGCACACGACGCGGACGCCGGCCTCGGACAGGGTATCGACCAGCATTCGACGCTCGTCCTCGTGCGGCTCGAAGGCGTGCTTGCGGCCGGGGTCGAGCGCAAACTGGCCGACGAACGGCACGGTACCGTGACACACCGCGATTTTCGGCAGGCGATCGATCTCGATGAACCGCCGGAAGGCGTCCCCCCAGCTCGCCGGTATGACGCCGTTGCAAAGATGCGCCGCAAGGACGTTCTCGTCGAAATGGAGCAGGACGAGGTCATAGTCGCGCTCGTCGATCTCGGCGAAAGGCACGAGCCTGGCATTGGGGCGCAGGGGCCGCTGGTCGTAGGACCAAACGTCGGTCGCCGGGCTGCCGACCTGGGTCGCCAGCGTGAAGTCGTGCGGCAGCTTGTAGAGCTCGTATTGGTGGGCGGCATGCCACCGGTAGGTCAGGACGCGCAGCCGCTTGCGCTCGCCCCGCAAGCCCGGCAGCAGCGCCGCGAGCTTGCGCCGCGACACGGCGAAACGGGCGTCCAGATCCTGGCGCTCGGGGCCGGAGGCGACGCCCAGACTTTCTTGCCAGCCGACGATGCGGTCGTAGGTATCGGTCGCCCAGCGACGTGCCACGAGGGAGAGTTCGGGGTGTTTCTGGAACAACTTGGCGAAGTTGCGCGTGGAGCCGACCACCTTGCGCTCATCCGGAACCGAGGAGGGGTGCGAGCAATGAACCACGAAGGCCCGCTCGGTGAACCGCACGACCGCGCCCTTGAGATAGAGCCGGTAGCCCATCTCGACGTCCTCCCATCCGAAGCCCGATCCGGGCCTGGCCGAATAGGAAAAGTCGAGGTCGAACAGGGGCTCCTCGAGCACGCGCCGGCGCTTGATCGAGAAATTGCGGGTGATGCAATTCAGGAAGCCCGCGGGCTGCAGGGGATCCTGCGGCTGGCTTTCCCGCAAGACCGCGGCCGCATCCTTATCGAGCGTCGCGACGAGCGCCCGAGGATCGCGGCCGTCGCTTTCGATATTGAGGGGGCCGATCACCGCATCGACATCGTCCCACCAATGTTCGAACACGTGGGCCGCGACGAAATCGCGATTCATCAGGCAATCGCAATCGACGATGACATAGATGTCCGCGTCGCAGGCCGCCAGTCCCGTCAGCCGGGAGGCGCAATTGCCGAGGTTGCCGTCGTTGCTGCGGATCAGGATGCGGCGGTTGTCGCGGCCGGCGTCGCGCAGCCGATCGGCGAAGCGCGCGGCGCGCACCACGTCGTCCTGCGGCGACGCGTCGTCGACGAGGACCACGGTGATCTCGCCCGGGTAGGTCTGGTCCCGCACGTGTTCGAGGAACAGCCCGATGAGATCGGCCTTCCGATGCAGGACCGATACGACCGCCACGCGGGGCCGCGCCCGCCCGCGGACATCCGCCACCATCCGGGCCAGCTGCGCGGGACCTAGAACCTCGCCTGCCGATCCGCCGGGCGCCCCCGGCCAGGTCGCCTCGACGCGGACCTGTTCCTCGCCCGAAACCACGTAATGGCACCGGCGCGCGTGCTGGCGGCGCAGCGCCATCGCGGCCCGGGCGGTCCGGGTGAAGGTCACGCCCTCGGCGGGCGATGTCGAGCCATGCAGATCCACGAAGAGCGTGCAGACCAGGTTGCGGTGAAGATCGAAGCAGAGATCGTCGAAGCCGAGGCCGTCCTCGGCCCGCAACTGAAACAGGTCGGCGAAGATCACGATGTCGGCCCGCCGGAGCGCATCGAGGTGCCTCAAGGCTTCCTCGAAGCTCAGGATCTCTATGCCGAGGTCGGGGAAGATCCGCCGCAGGCCGCCGAGCACGGTGCCGCACCGTTCCAGCTCGGCCGGGGTGGCGATCACGAAGGCCTTGTCGACCGCCTCGCCCATCTTGTGCCAGGACGCCGCGGTGAACAGACGGTCGGTGCTGAGGCGCTCGAGATGGGGACGCAGCTCGTAGTGACCCACCCGGACCGGCGCCGCGTAGATCGCCACATCATTGCCGGCGGCGCCATACCAATGCAGGCGCACGCGATATTTGCGGCCGGGTTCGAGGTCCGCGCCCTCCAGGTCCAGCAACGGCACGAAGCTGTTGTCGGGCACGGCCGACAGGTCGAGCTTCTTCCTCATCACGGCCAGATGTGATGGCCCCAGCAGTTCCACCGCGAGGTGCGCGTTCGCCCGTCGTTTGAACGTGGCGAATTGCACCACCAGGGTGCGGGGATGCCGGACGGGAGCGATGATCTCGAATTCAAAGGCTTCGCGGAACTTCAGGACGTAAGGGGTCCAGAAGGTCGCCTCGGCGCCCGGCACGGTCGGCCATGTTGACCAGTGCACATCCTGATCGATCCAGTCCAGCCGATAGCGGGGCAGGAGGCCGGTCTTGACCGTGTCGGCTTCAACCTCGTAGCCTGGATCGAAGGCTTCCAACCGGCGATGCAGCAGGAGCGGACCGTCGTCCACGGCGGCGTAGAGCGCGATCTCGTTGCCTGGGTCCGCGGCGAGCGCGAGTTCCACCCAGTAGTCCTGTCCTTCCTCGAAGGCGATCTCGCGCAGGTCCAGAACGGCGTGGAACGCGTTGTCCTCGAGTGTCGCCAGATCGGTGTCGGCGGAAGCCACCACGGTGCCGATGGGCCGGTGCAGGCGGCATGCGAGAACACCGACGTTGAGCCGGCGGTAGGTTCCGATCCTCACGCCGAGTGACGCCAGGGCGGTCTTCGGCGCCGTGAAGCGGAACCGGCAGGTTTGATCCACCTCGAAGGGAAAGGTGACGAAAGCGGCATCGGATGCCCCACCCGGATCTTCGGACCAGCGGATCGCCCCCTCGTTCCAGTAGAGGCGGTGACGGATGGCAGGCAGGGTGCTC
>CAXSEU010000365.1:0-3929 GCA_964236485.1 uncultured Lichenihabitans sp.
GGCCGGGAGCCAAGGGTCACGAGACCTGGCCGGACGGCGACGCCTGGCGCCATGGGGGAGGCGGCGTATGGACGGCGCCCGTTCTCGACCGTCAACTGGGACTCGTCTACTTCGTCACGGGCAATCCCAGCCCGGACTTGAACGGACACGATCGCAAGGGCGATAACCTCTTCACCGATTCGGTCGTCGCGCTGGACATCGAGACGGGCGAACTCCGCTGGCATTTTCAAGAAATCCACCACGACGTCTGGGATGCCGACCCCTCCAGTCCGCCCGTCCTGTTCGACATGATTGTCGATGGGAAACCGGTGGCCGCGCTGGCCCAAGCCGGGAAGATTGGTTGGGTGTACCTGCTGAACAGAAAGACGGGCGAACCCATGACGCCCATCAAGGAAATGCCGGTTCCGCAAGACGCGTGGCAGAAGACTGCGGCGACGCAGCCGTTCGTCACCGGCGATGCCTTCGTTCCGCAGACATGCTCGGAGCCGCTTGCCGGGTTTGCGAATGCGAAGGAACTCTTCCCTCCAGCCAGTCCAGGTCACCCGGTGGAACGCTGCCCGGGCGGTAACGGCGGATCGGAATGGTCGCCGGTGTCGCATGACCCACGGACCGGATATCTGTTCGTCTGCGGCATCGACGAGCCGCAGGTTTTCGCCGTGCATGAGTCAGCCGAGGCTCCTGGAGCGGAACGTCTCGGCAGCGTCTGGACGCGGGTGCCGGGAGGACATTACTCCGGGACGCTTACCGCGATCGACCCGCGCACCAACAAGATCGCGTGGCAGAACAAGATAACCAACATGTGCATCGGCGGCACCCTCGCGACCGCTGGAGGGCTCGTCTTCGTCGGAGACGGAGACGGAACGATCAAGGCGTACGGCACTCATTCCGGCGAGTTGCTGTGGAGCTTCCAGACCGGCGCGGGCGTCAACGCTCCGCCCGTCACCTACGCAGTGGACGGCAAGCAATATTTGGCCGTCGCGTCCGGGGGTAACTGGCAGTTGAACTTTCCGCGCGGCGACACGCTCTGGGTGTTTTCGCTTGATGGCAGATTGCCGCAGGCGCAAGCGCAGGTGGTCGAACCGCGGACTTTCCTCACCACAAGCGTCGGCATCCGGCTGACGGGGTTCACGCATGCGCGGCTGGTGGTTCGGCCCGGCACAACGGTCACGTGGACCAACGATACGGAAAGCACGCAAAGCGTCGAGGCTCGATCAGGTGATTGGCATTCCGGACCCATCGCGCCCGGAGCGTCATTCTCGCATAGTTTTCGTTTGGAAGGAGCCTTCGACTACGTCGATGCCGCGACGCCGGCGCTGCTCGGGACGGTTATCGTATCGGACGCCGCCGGGGAGCCGGGTGGCCCGTAGACCGCGGCGACACGCCCGGGAAAATGGTCGTTTGCGCAAGGCCCTTCCACGAAGACCATCTCTTACTCCCCCATGAACGCGCGGCGCGCGCTGGCCTTGTGCTCCTTGCGCACCTTGCCGGTCTCCCCGTGCACCTCCCGCAGCAGCACGTCGTAACCCCAGAGGTCGGCAAGATGCTGCAGCACCTCGCGCGTGTCACGCTCATCGAGCAGCATGTCGTTCAGCGTGTTGTGCTGGAGCATCAGCTTGCGGTCCCCGGAAAGATCGACGTCGACCACCTGGATGTCGGGGTCGATCCAGGCGACGTCATATTGCCGCGACAAGGCACGGCGAAGTTTTCGATAGCCGCGCTCGTCATGGATGGCCGCCACCTGAAGGTCCGAGGTCTCGTCGCCGTCATCGAGCACGTGGAACAGCTTCCATCGCCGCATCAGGGCCGGGCTGAGGTATTGCGAGATGAAGCTCTCGTCCCGATAGTTGGCCCAGACATGCGCCAGGGTGCCATAGGGGTCGCCCCGCCCGGCGATATCGGGGAACCACTCCCGGTCCTCTAGGGTCGGCTCGACGCAGATGCGCTCGATGTCCTGCATCATGGCGAAGCCGAGCGCGTAGGGGTTGAAGCCGTTGTAGCGCCGGTCGTCGTAGTCAGGCTGCGCCACCACGTTGGTGTGGGACTGCAGGAATTCGAGGTAGGACCCTTCCGAAATCTGCCCGGTATCGTAGAGCCGGTTCATGATGGTGTAATGGCAGAAGGTGGCGCAGCCCTCGTTCATCACCTTGGTCTGGCCCTGCGGATAGAAATATTGCGCGATGTGGCGCACGATGCGCAGGATCTCGCGTTGCCAGGGCTGCAGGCGCGGGGCGCTCTTCTCGAGGAAATAGAGCAGGTTTTCCTGCGGGATTTCGAGGAGGGCCTTGCGCTTTTCCTCCTCGGCGCTGCCCGGCGCCGGCGGCGCCTTGCCGGGCACGGTGCGCCAGAGGTCGTTGAACATCTGCTCATGGTGCTGCCGCCGCTCGCGCTCGCGCCGCTGCTCGGACAGAAGATCGGGTTTGCGCTTGCGGGGGTAGCGGTGCACCCCATGGCTCATGAGGCTATGCGCGGCATCGAGCAGCCGTTCGACGGCGGTATGGCCATGACGCAGCTCGCATTTCGCGATGTAGCTCTTGGCGAAGTCGAGATATTGCAAGATGCCCTGGGCGTCGGTCCACTGACGGAACAGATAGTTGTTCTTGAAGAAGTGGTTGTGCCCGAAAGCCGCGTGCGCGATAACCAGCGCCTGCATGGTCGCGGTGTTCTCCTCCATGACGTAGGAGATGCAGGGGTTCGAGTTGATGACGATCTCATAGGCGAGGCCGCGCAGCCCCTTGCGATAATGCGCCTCGTGATGGGCGAACTGCTTGCCGAACGACCAGTGATTGTAGAACAGCGGCATGCCAACGGACGAATAAGCGTCGAGCATCTGCTCCGTGGTGATGATCTCGATCTGGTTGGGGTAGGTGTCGAGCCGCAGGTCCTCCTTGGCGACCTTGGCGATCGCGTCGTGCATGCGCTGAATAGTGCCGAAGTTCCAGTCGGTTCCTTCGAACAATCTTGGGTGCGTGGCGGTCTCGGTCATCGCGGCCTCGTTCCCCGGCTGTCCTGCCGGCCTCAGGTCGTCGCGACACGCGACTCGAGGCCCTTGCGCTCGAACAATTCCCGGAACACCGGATAGATTTCGCTGCGCTGCCTGACCTTGCACATGGCGAAACTGGAACCGGCACCGCGCACGAGATCGTAGGTGCGCCAGAGCTCGGTCTGCCGCTGGATGAAGCCCATATGCCCGGCGTCGGGCTCGCGGCCGACCTCGAGATAGGCGAAATATTGGCAAAGCGGCAGGACGCCCTCGCGCAGAAGGGCCGAGGTCTTGCCGCTGTCGCTCGAGGTGTTGTCGCCGTCGGAGGCCTGCGCGGCGTAGATGTTCCAGTCGTCGCGCGGATAGCGCTCCGCCGCGACGCGCATCAGCTCTTGCAGTGCACTCGACACGACGGTGCCGCCGGTCTCGGGCGAATGGAAGAAGGTGTCCTCATCCACCTCCTCGGCGAGATGCGTGTGGCGGATGAAGACGATATCGACGTGGCGATAGCGCCGCTTCAGGAACAGATAAAGCAAGGAAAAGAAGCGCTTGGCCAGGTCCTTCATGTGCTCGCTCATGGAGGCCGAGGTATCCATGAGGCAGAACATCACCGCCTGGGCGATCGGCTTCGGGACCTGTTGGAAGCGCCGGTAGCGGATGTCGATCGGGTCGATGTAGGGCACGCGGCGGCCCTTGTGCAGCATGCCGCTGAGCCGCTCGCGCAGCGCCGCCAGTTCGGCGCCCCCGGCGGCTTCCGCACCTAGCGCCTCGATCTCCTCCTCGAGCGCGCGGATTTCCTCCTGCTTCGGCCGGCGCAGCGCGATGCGGCGCGACATGGAATTGCGCATGGTGCGGGTGAGCGACAGGTTGGCGGGCGACCCCGAGACCGAATAGCCGGCCCGGTGGATCGCGTAAGCCTCGGTGCTGGCGACCTTCTTCTTCGCCAGAT
>CAXSEU010000366.1:0-3929 GCA_964236485.1 uncultured Lichenihabitans sp.
GAGGCGGCAGGCGACACCGACCCCCTGCCAGCGCTCGAAGCGTGGCTACGGCAGGCCCGCCCGCAGTTGGTGGTTTCGGGCGTACGGGCCGAGGCCGGCGAATGCAGCGGCATGGTGCCGTTCGTCTTGGCCGAGCGGCTCGGCTGCGCGCTGGCCACGAACATCGTGGCCCTCGAGATCTCGGGCGACACCGCCCAGCTCGTCCAAGCCTTGCCGGGCGGCAAGCGGCGCAGGCTGGAAGCGCCACTCCCCCTCGTCGTCACGGTCGGCCGTGCGGGCCCGGAGCCGCGGCTCAGCGCTCGCATGCGCGCGGCGCGCGGCGCGCTCCACCTCCAGCCGGGCGCTGCGACGGGTGCCGACGAGCGGGCAGGCTGGACGACCAAGCTCAGCCGTCCGCGGCCGAAGCGTCTCGCCGCACCGCCCGGCCTGGGCCAGGACGCGGCAGCCGACGCAGCTCGACGCGAGATGATCGGACCCACTCCCGAGGACGCGGCCGACGCTATCCTCGATTTCCTGGCTCGCGATGGCCTCTTCATGACACAACCCGACCCAGAGGCGACATCCTGATGCAGGTCTTCAGCGCAGACGAAGTTCACCGCCTTCTCGATTATCCGTCACTGGTCGCGGCGCTGCGAGCTGCCCACGCGGCTGACCTGATGCCGCTTAGCCGCTCAAGCGTGATGGGCGAACCACCGGACGAGACCAACAAATTCGTGTCGCTCGTGGCCTGGGCGGCGCGCGGCGTCATCGCGGTCAAGCTCGTCGGGGTGTTTCCTTCGAACTTGGCGCTGACGCGGCCCGAGCCCTCTGTGCAGGGCCTCGTGACCCTGTTCGATGGCGCCACGGGCCGGCCGCTGATGGTCGCGGACGGTGCCGCCATGACGTTCCGCAAAACGGCAGCGGATTCCGCACTGGGCGTCGATCTCCTGGCGCGGCCGGATGCCCAAGTGCTGCTTGTCGTCGGAGCCGGCGGCTTGGCGCCCCACGTGGCCATGGCCCATACGACCATGCGGCCCTCGATCCGCGAGATCATGATCTGGAACCGCACGGCGGCTCGCGCCGAGGAAACGGCCGCGGGCCTCGTTGCCCAAGGCCTGCCGGCCCGCGCCGTCGTCGATCTCGATGCGGCCGTGGCGCGGGCCGACATCATCTCGTGCGTGACCATGTCCACCAACCCGCTGATCAGGGGTGCGCTGCTGAAGCCCGGCGCCCATGTGGACCTGATCGGCGCCTATCTGCCCGAGATGCGCGAAGCCGATGACGACGTGGTGCGGCGCGCCCTCGTGTTCGTCGACACGCGGAACGGCTGCGACCATTCGGGCGAGATCGCCGAGCCGATCGCTCGCGGCCTGCTCACCCTCCACTCCATCGAGGCCGACCTGTTCGACCTTTGCACGGGCCGCCATCCCGGCCGCACGGCGCCCCACGAGATCACGATGTTCAAAAACGTCGGCGGTGGGCATCTCGACCTGTTCACGGGCCGCCACCTCGGCGCGATCGCCGAGACTGCGACGCACAGCATCGCTTCATGAGGAGCACTCCCCATCCCGACCGATCTCGCAGACCCGGCCGTCGACACGTCCAAAATCGATCACAACCCGGCGCCCAAGGCCGTGCTCGATCGCATGCTGGCGAGCCCGGGCATCGACGTCGACGGATTTCGCCTGAGTCTATGGGCCGGATTCTACACGACGCCGGTGTTCACGCAGATCGAGCGCGAGCACGGCCTGTTGCGGGACGAGAATAACCTGCTGTTCTGCTTGGAGCACTATGGGCCGCTGACCGCCAAGAGTGTGTCGGATGTTCTCGGCCGGCCAAAGAACAGCATCAGTCGGGCGGTCGAGAACCTGTTGCAGCACCGTCTTATTCGGCGCGACCTCGTGCAGTCGGATCGTCGACACGCGCTCCTGTCGTTGCAGCCCGAGGGGCACGACCTGATCGCGCTCACGACGGCCCTCTTCAACGCTCGGCAGGACGAGATGCTGCGCTGCCTTTCGGCCATCGAGCGCGTGGCGCTCGATGCGATCCTGACCAAGCTGATGGCGGACGCCGCCCCTTGGTTGCGCACCGGATGAGTTTGCCTACTCGGGAGAGCAGGCGTTACGGTGAAGGGAGAATCGGAAGTTGAAACACGGGAGACGCCTGAGCCGTCGTGAGGCCGTTCTTCAAGGAGTTGAGGATGGTCAGCGTGCTGCTGAGGCCGGGGTGGCGACGCCCACCGACGAGGAGCCGAGGCTCAAGGCATCCTTGACGGACGACAAGGCGCCGACGTCCGACTTCATGGTGGTCGAAATCGACCAATAGGCCGTGTTGTCCGCCGCGCTCTGGACGCGAAGACCGGACGAAATCTGGCTTTGGACCGACTGCAGCGACTTTTGCGTCGCGGCAAGGCTCTGGAGGGCGCTCGACGCCGACGTATTGGTGAGTAGGCTGCTCATCGTTGATGTTTCCTGGTGTCAGTCTCACGTGGATGAAAGGGCATCCCAGGCTCGACTGCCCATGCCTTCGAAGCCAAACGCTTTTTTTGTGAGGTCCACCCTGCGTGGAGCCAAATTAGGGCGGCGGCTCTTATGTTCGCTGTGACGAATAGGCCGACGCCGCGATCGTTACTGCTCACGCGGCCGGTTTGGATGTTGCGCCGGCGCGTCGACGCAGGTCGGGCCTTGCTGACAGCCGCCAGCTCCGAAGGCGAGAAGCCTGGGTGCCGACGTCCCGCGGCGGAGGCGACGTCGCATCGACCGGGACAGAAGGCGCGAGCGTCCGGGAACGCACCCGCTACGCTCCTGGCTACCAGCCGAAGTCGATTGCGAACGTGTCGTTCCGGTTCTTGATTCGACCGCCATAAGGCGCCTCGAAATGTCCCGGTAGAAGCAGCGCGTTCTCGGCGACGCAGAATTCGAGCAACTCGCGCCGCGATTGTGCCGCCATCTTCCGATCCAGGCAGACCCGCGTGCTCCACTGCCAAAACGGAACCTGGACAGGGGAGTGCAAGAGGTCGCCCGCAAAAATGGCCTGTTCGCCGCGGGACTTCAGCTCAATGCGCACGTGGCCGGCGGAGTGACCGGGAGCAGGACGCAAAATCAATGCATCGAGCATCTCGTGAACTCCGTCGACGAGCTCGGCCTTGCCGGCTTCAACGATTGGATAGACCGAATCCTCGAAGACATGTCGCAGGAAGGGCGGCCCCTGGGGGTTGCTGGCCAGTTCCTTGGTGGACTCGTACTCGACCCTGGACATCACATAGCGAGCATTGGGGAACGTCGGAACCCAGCGGCCGTTCTCAAGCTTCGTGTTCCAACCCACATGATCGACGTGAAGATGCGTGCACAGCACGTAGTCCACGTCTTCCGGCCGCAGGCCGACTTCCGCGAGGCGCCGAAGGTAGTGAGTCTCGAGCAGGTGGAACTCGTAGAGAGTCGGCCGGATCTTGTGATTTCCGACGCATGTATCGACAAGGACATTGTAACCGTTCAGTCGAAAGACCCAGCTGTGCACCGGCATCTTGAAGTGGCCGCTCTCGGCATCGTAGTGGTTCGGGCACAGCCAATGCTCATGAGACTTAACTGCCGCCCTGTCGAAGTCCGGGAACCAAGCCTGCATGGTTTCACCAAGGATGTAGCTGTCAAGTACACGGCCGATCTCGACCTCGCCAACTCTACCACAGACGGTTCTCAGCATGGAGCTTCTCCCTCGATTGATCTCGCCACCAGGATGGGCGCTTCCAAGAGGCAAGACATGGTCTAAAAGCTGCTTCCCGCATGGGCGGGGCCATGCGGCCGGCAATCTGGGCGGCGAGGCTCTATGCTGCCCGCAACAGACATGCCGGATCGTCTCCCGCCAGCCAGCGACCCATTCGTTCCCGCAACGCCTCCGCCCAGGTCCTCGCTCACGAACTCGCGGAGGTTCTGCCGCGCGAGTTCCGCGTCGTC
>CAXSEU010000367.1:0-2868 GCA_964236485.1 uncultured Lichenihabitans sp.
GCAGCCGAGCGAGCACGCATCTCCGCCGAGCTCGGTGAAGACGGTGATTCACCGGAGGTCGAGCGTCGCCTCGCCACGAAGTTCGGCACGTTGGTCGAGCGCATTCGTGACCTCGGCGGACGCCTCGGAGCGAAGGACGTGTCGCTCGACGCACAGCTCTTCCGCGACGGCACCGCCACCGCGATGGATCGTCTCGCCGACGATTGCGTCCGTGGCTTCGACGACTTCCGCGCCCCCATGACGGCTTCGGAGCGGGAACGGCGCCACCCCGACCGGCTGGAGCCTTGGCAACTCGAGAAGCTCGATCGGTGGGGCTATCCGTTCGTGCTCGAGGATTTCCGCTTCCACATGACCTTGTCGGGAGAGATGCCGCTCGAGGACCGGATCCGGCTCGCACCCGTTCTCGAAGATCTGTTCGCGCTCGTGCCGCCCGAGACCACCATCGATGCCCTATCGCTCTTCGCTCAGGACGACGGCGACAGCCGGTTTCGGGTCGTCGGCCGCTATCCGTTCGGGGCAGCGTGATGATGCAGGCAAGCGGACACCCTTCGTCTCACTGTCCCGCCGTGACGACCGGGTCCGAGGAGGGCGGCGTGATCGAGATCCAGATGTTGGGATCCTCCTGCGACTGGCGCTTCACGAACTTGTAGCCGGTTTCGGTCCAGGGCTTGACCCGATCGGTGAGGTTGTCGAGCACGAACTCGCCACGGTTGGTCCTGACGGTCAAGACCGCGTGTCCATCCCCCTGCTTGTCCCTTACGACGGTCATCAGCAGCGCCTGGCGCGGATAGCCGGCCTCGATCAGGACCTTTCGCTTGAGCAAGGCATAATCCTCGCAATCGCCCTTGCCGTCCAACGGGTAGTCCCAGCGGTCGACGACACCCCAGTGGTCCATGTCCGTGATCGGCACGACGCTGGCATTGATCCGCCGATTGATCTTGTCGATCTCCGCGAAGCTGCGGCTGGTGAGGTTGGCATCCGCGGCCGGCATCGCCGGGGCATCGCATTCCGGCGCGTAGCGGTTGCAGAAATCGATCCAGCCGTAGGGAACGCTGGTGCGTCCGGCGGTCGGCGCGTAGGTGGCTGACGGGATCCCGGCCACCGCCGCAGGTCCGCACCCGAGCAGCCCGGTGAGCGCGAAAGCCGCACCGAGGACCGTCCTGCTCCACTGACCGACCATGACTCACTCCCACGTCTCGTGTGAGTGAAGACTGGCAGTCAGCCGCTGCGGTCAATCTAAGTAAAACTGTAGGTTTTTACGCGTCCGGATTAATCTTCATTGCCGCCGACTTAAGCATCAACAGCATGTAAACGTAAACAACAGCGCGAATTAGCGCCATGACCATAGAAGGTAATGGCTTGCATTATGGAAGCCTCGGTTTACCATGGTGTCTTCTGTACCCATGGTGTTCGCGGACCGGAAACCACGTCAAGGCCGGCAAAGGTTAATCGGCCTTGGCCGGGGCGGAAGAAATCGTAAGATCTGCGGCGGCCCGGTGGCGGAAACCGCGTCGGAGCGCGATCCACCGCGTCAGGTCCGGTCGCTCTCCCCGGAGCCGGGAACGCGGCGCTTATGCGGCGAAAAAATGATTCGGAATATCCTTTGATCCGAGTCACGATCCTGCACTTGCGAGGGCATGGGGAACCTCGTCCATAGCCTCGTTCCACGATGGGGCGCGTGGACGCCCGGAAGTCCGCTCCTTGCACCTGTGAGGGCAGGGGCGTTGCGTTTCAGGCGTCGTTGTACGGACACGGCCAGCCAGCGGGGTAGAGGCCGCGTCACACTCTCTATAGCCGTCGGCTTGGCAGGCTGGTGGCTGCAGCCGGGCGTGGTTGAAGCGGCGGCTTGGAACGAGGATGCCGGGCACGGCATCGTCATCGTCGACTATACCTTGTCGGGCGGAGCGAAATATTTTGACGGCGCGGGCAAGTTGTCGCGGGCTTCGGCCTACAGCAAGCAGGAAGCCGTCGGTTATGTCGAATACGGCGTCACGGACTGGCTGACGGCCATCCTCAAGCCTTCGCTCAGCATGATCTCGGCAGCTACCTCGACCGACCCGGGTTCTCCAACCCATCATTACGAGGGTCTCGGCACGAGTGAGGCCGCCGTACAGCTGCACCTCCTGACGTTCGGGCCCGCGGTCCTGGCCGTGCAGGGAGGCTTCAGGCTCCCGAGTTCCACCTCTCACGCCAATGCCGCCTTGATCGGGAACACATCGCGGGACACCGACCTCCGCGGCCTAGCCGGGATCGGCTTCGGTCTCGGCCCTTGGCCTGCGTTCCTGGATGTCGAAAGCGGCTACAGGTTCCGCAGCGGCGGCGCGGCGGCAGAGTGGCACGCCGATGCGACGCTCGGCGTCCGCTTCTTTCCGCGCGTCACGATGCTGATGCAGTCGTTCAACGTTTTGTGCGACGGGCAAGGCACGGCTTGGTTCCCGCAAGCCTCCTATTCGAAGCTCGGAGCATCGGCCGTCTACGACGTGACGGACCGTTGGTCGCTTCAGCTCGGTGCCTTCCAGACCATGCTGGGCGAGGGCGCGCTACGAGAGCGCGGCTTCCAGGCCGCCGTCTGGTACCGCTTCTGAGGAGGGACAAAACGCTGTTGCCATGGGGCGGCGAGGTTGCTACGCCCATCCTGACCACCCATCAGCCGGTTTAGCTCAGTTGGTAGAGCAACTTATTTGTAATTGGAGGGCCTGAAGGCGAGAACGCGTATCGGATCATGCGTTTAAGGTCAGCGCGCGGTCCGGGCAAGTACCGAATAGGCATCGGATTTCGGAGTCCGAGGGCCGGCATAGCTCAGCGGTAGAGCAGCGGTTTTGTAATCGGAGGGCCTGGAGGCGAGAAGGCGAGTCGGATCATGCGCTT
>CAXSEU010000367.1:2878-3910 GCA_964236485.1 uncultured Lichenihabitans sp.
ACGGCCTTCGCCATCGTGGCGGCCTCCGGCAACATCTTCTCGGGGCTTTGGTATCCGATCGTGGTGGCGCTCGGGACCTTCGTGATCGGCCTCCTGTTCCTGCCGGAGACGAAGAACCGGGACATCTACGGCGAACGGTGAAACCTCGCGCAATCGCCGGCAATCTCGAGAGCCCCGCCTTGTGCGGGGCTCTTTCGTTGAAGGGCGGTTCTTGTCCGGACATCAACCGGCTGCTACCTCCAGGACGGCCGCCGGCTTAGCTCAGCGGTAGAGCAGCGGTTTTGTAAACCGAAGGTCGGGGGTTCAATCCCCTCTTCCGGCACCATTCCCCGCCATTAGCGCGCGGTCCCCGCAGCCCCAGGCATTTTGGGCTGCTTGCTAAACTGGTAAACGGAAGGCACTTAGAACGCCTCGAGCTTCGCTCGTGTGGTTTCGAGTCCCACAGCGGCCACCATCTCGTCTCAGGGCCCGTGCTCCGTCGTATTAGCAGCTAGCCAATGGTCGCGGGAACACCGTCCCCAGCCGCAGCCTCGCAATCCCAAGCCAAAGCAATTGCCAGCTAAGGGCGAGAAGCTCTGAGCACCACCTTCGAACGAACCGGTGTGGTGACGTCGGCTTCCCTCTTTGGATCTTAGTACCGCTAGGGCCCATCCTGTGCAGGTTCGAAGGCCGCCGCTCGCACCAGCCTGCTGAAGGTCAATCGCGGGGGCATCCATCAACGCTGCGGGAAAGCCAGTCCCCGCTGAAAATTTTGCGGGGAATTCCTTTCCCCGCTGTAATTTTCCCTTGACGTCAATCTCGAGGTCGCCGAAAAGAAAAGCGCCGGTGTGCTACCACCGGCGCTCAGCAGCGTTGCTGCTTCATCGACACGAAAGGAAAGACCGTGTTTCAGACCACTCAGCCTACCGTCCGCATCCCCGCAGTACAAGGGGCGTTCGGCCACCGCCTGTTCACCTACACCACGCAGGTGAGCCCTCGATACATCGAGACGCTCCTCGGCCATGACCCGCGCTCGCGCCAGTGGAAGAAGCT
>CAXSEU010000368.1:0-3878 GCA_964236485.1 uncultured Lichenihabitans sp.
GGCCCCACCGCCGCTCGCGCATCCCCGGCACGAGCCGGCCCGTGAGCGTCACGAGCGACATCACCATGGCGTCGAACTGCTGCGCCCAGGTTTCCGCCGTCGTGCCGAGCGCCGAGGTCGGCGGCGGGCCACCCGAGTTATTCACCAGGATGTCGACCCGCCCCAGGGACGCCAGCGCGTCCTCGGCGAGGGTGGTGCCGACATCCTCCGTCGTCAGGTCGGCCACGATGACGTGGGAGGCCTGGGGCACGGCGGCGCGCAGCTTGTCGGCCGAGCGGCCCGACACCGCCACCGAGGCGCCGGCCTCCGCCAGCCCCCGCGCGATGGCCGAGCCGAGCCCGCCGCTCGCGCCAAGCACCAGGGCCGTCTTGCCGCCGAGGTCGATTCTCATCCTCATCCCCTCCGTTCCGTCACCTGGGACATCACCTGTGCGGCCAGGCGCCTCGCGTCAAGCGGTCTCGCCCAGCAGCAGCGCCTTGACGACGCCGAGGTCGCCGCCGAGGGGTCGGTCGTCTCCGTAAGCGGGAACCAAGGCCCGGATCCGGCCGCGGAGCCTCGCGGTTCCGGCCGCCCGGCCGCCCGGCGTCGCAAGGTCGGACGCCTGCGCGGCGCACAGCGCCTCGACCGCGAGGATCTGCGCCGCGTTGTCGGCAATGCGCAACGCCTTGAGGCTTGCCGGCGTCGCATGGGCGAGATGATCCTCCTGCAACCCCGACGTGACGCCGCCGTCGAGACTAGCGGGTGCCGCGAGCCGGCGGTTCTCGCCGACCAGCGCCGCTGCCGTATACTGGGCGATCATGAAGCCGGATTGCAGCCCGCCCTCGCGGGCCAGGAACGCCGGCAGACCGCTGACCAGCGGGTTGACCAGGCGATCGATGCGGCGCTCGGCCATGGCGGCGACCTCTGCCAAGGCAATGCCGAAAAGGTCCATGGCCATGCCGACGCCGGCCGCCACCGCCATGGCCTCCATTCTCACGCGCGGGGCCTCGGGCGAACCCAGCACGACCGGGTTGTCGGTAACGGAGCCGAGTTCCCGATCCACGACAGCCGCCGCGTAGCCGAACGCGTCGCGAGCCGCGCCATGCACTTGCGGAACCGCGCGCAGCGACAACGCGTCCTGGGTGCGCATGCCTCGTGTGGCGTCGAGGCGCGGGCTGCCCGCGAGGAGGGTGCGCAAGGTCGCGGCGACGGCATTGAGACCCGGGGAGCGATGGAGCGCCATGCTTTCCGCATCGAAGGCCGCGGCCTGGCCGCCGAGCGCCTCGAACGACAGCGCCGTGATGGCGTCCGCCCAGTCGAGGAGCTTGAGGCCCCGGCTCAGGGCCAGCGCCGCGAGTCCGGTGGCGCAGGGAGAACCGTTGACGAGGCTGAGGCCCTCCTTGGCTTCCAGCACCAGCGGCGCCAGGCCGCAGCGCCGCAACGCCTCGCGGCCAGGGAGGACTGCGCCCTCGACCAGTGCCCTGCCCTCGCCGATCAGCACGAGCCCGATATGGGCCGTATGGGAGAGGTAGCCGACGGAACCCCCGGCCGGCACGACCGGCGTACACCCGGCGTCGAGCAGGGCCTTGAGCCCCGCGACCACGGCCGGACGAACACCCGAGGGACCATGGGCGAAGTTGTTGATCTCGGCGACCATGACGGCCCGCGTCTCGACCACCGGCAGGGGGATCCCCACCCCGGCCGCATGGCTCATGAGGATGTTGCGCGACAGCGCGCGGCGCTTGTCGGGTTCGATGATCGTGTCGCTGAAGGCGCCGACGCCGGTGTTGAGTCCGTAGGTCAGCACGTCTTGATCGATCAGCGCATCGACGATGGAGCGGCCCCACGCCAGCCGCTCCCAGGCGGCGGGCGAAAGCTCCAGAACCCCGCCTTCGGCGACGGCGGCGACGTCAGGCCAGCGGAGCGGTGCATCGAGGATGATCGGCATGGGGCATCGGCCCTTGCAAGTTCGCGGGAACAGGCTTGGTTCTTCAAGCTGGCACAGGTCGGCGAGGGCGAGACATGCGCGGACGCCCGCCGCCCCGCCTCAATAGCCGAGCGCCGCACCATCCTTGCGGTGATCCGAGGCACCGGCGAGGACGCCCGTCTCCCAGTCGATCCGGATCGCCTGGGCGCCTCCGATGGCCGATGACGGGGGGACCAGCCTGAAACCCCGCCTTTCGAGTTCCCTCCGGGTGTCCGGCGGGAGGGTGCCTTCGGCTTCGACCTCGCCGGTCCCGGGTCTGGGGAACAGCCGCGGCAGATCGATGGCGGCCTGCAGGTCGAGGCCATAGTCGACGACCTTCGAGAGGAGGTGGGCGTGGCCGAGCGCCTGGTAATGACCCCCCATGACGCCGAAGGGCATCTCGACGCGTCCGCCGCGCGCCAGCATGCCGGGAATGATCGTGTGGAGCGGGCGCTTGCGCGGCGCGATGGCGTTCGGGTGATCGGGATCGAGGACGAAACTCTGCCCGCGATTATGCAACAGCACCCCGGATCTCGGCGCCACGAGGCCGCTGCCGAAACTGTCGAAGATCGAATTGATGAGGCTCACGGCCATGCGGTCGCGGTCGACCACGCAGATGTAGACGGTGTCTCGATGGTTCGGCGGCATGAAACTCGGCAGCGGGTCGATGGCGCGGGTGAGATCGATGCGCCCGCCGAGGTCCGCCGCCAGGGTGTCGGACAGAAGCCACGCCGTGTCGACCGGACTTTGCGCCGGGTCCGCCAGGACGGCGTCGCGGACCGAATAGGCGAGCCGGGCCGCCTCGATCTCGACGTGCAGCCTGTCGGGCGCGAGGGGATCGCCCTTCGCCTCGAAACCCGAGAGGATGTTCAGGATCATTATCGCGATCACGCCTTGGCCGTTGGGCGGGCACTCGAACACGTCGTACCCTCTGAAGCTCGTCGAGATCGGCTGCTCGTACGTGCCCCTGGCGCGGGCGAAATCCTCCAGCGTGTGCAACCCGCCGAGGCGCCTCAGGTGCTCCACCATGTCGGCCGCGACCTCGCCCGTATAGAAGGCATCGGGACCGTGCCGGCCGATCGCCTCCAGGGTCTCTGCGAGTTCGGGCTGACGATGCACCGATCCGGCTCCGGGGGCGCGGCCTTCGCGAAGGAAGATCCGTGCCGCGTCGGGGTCGGCGCGGAGCAACGCTTCCTGGCTGGCCCAGTCACGCGCGACGCGCGGCCCCACCGCATAGCCGTCGCGGGCGAGGGCGATGGCGGGCCGCAGCAACGCGCCGAGCGGCCGCGTACCATGATCGGCAAGGAGCCTGGCCCAGGCTTCCACGGCGCCGGGCACCGTGACGGCATGCGGCGACTGCCGGGGTATGGCGGTGAATCCCCGGTTCCGGTACCAGGCCGCGTCGGCAGCCGCGGGCGCGCGGCCCGAGCCGTTGTAGGCGACGATGCGGTCGCTGCCGTCGGGCGAGATCAGGGCGAAACAATCGCCGCCGATGCCGGTCGACCCGGGCTCGACCACGCATTGCACCGCGCAGGCGGCGATCGCCGCATCGAGGGCATTGCCACCCGCCTGCAGGACGTCGATCGCGGCCAGCGACGACAGGGGATGGGACGTCGCCGCCATCCCGTGCCTCGCCATGACGAGGGAGCGCCCTGGTGTTTCAAAGTCGCGCATCGCGTCCCCTCCGTCGTTCCATGCGGACTCAGCCGCTCTCGGATACGGCCGCGCGCGCGCCGGTTCGCGCGAGCCGGTCATAGGCGGTCGTCACCGCCACCATAAATGCCGCGCTGTCCCGCAGGTCCGAACCAAACACTTCATCCGTCGCCACGACCGCACGCACCCGGTCGGCGGACTCCGATCCTGCCCGGTCGAGCCGCTCCCGCAGGAGACCCGCCAGCGGGTCACGAACGTCGATGGCGGATCCGGTCTCGTC
>CAXSEU010000369.1:0-765 GCA_964236485.1 uncultured Lichenihabitans sp.
CTTGACGCCGCCCGCGCTGCCGTCCGTCTTGATATCGAGCTTGGCCATCCAGGCCAGGAACGGATATTCGTTGCCGTAGAACCAGACGCCGAGGGTGTGGTTCGGGAGATCGGTGGGGGTCTTGATCCCCGAATCGGCCCGACAGGTAAGTTCCATGCCCGAGCGCTTGAAGGGCTGAGCGATGTTGACGACGGGCGAGCCTTTCTCGCGCGTCGCCAGGGCCGAAGGCATCCAGTCCACCACCACGTCGGCACCGCCGGCAGCGAGAACCTGTTCGGGGTTGATGTCGGGGCCACCCGGCTTGATGGTGACGTCGAGGCCGGCGTCCTTGTAGAACCCCTTGTCCTTGGCGACGTAGTAGCCGCCGAACTGCGCCTGCGTGACCCATTTCAGCTGCAAGGTGACGCTGTCCGCCGCCTGTGCGCCGCCTGCTCCGAGGCCTGCCACGATCAACAATCCGCCCAACGTCTTTTTCATTTCAGCTGCTCCAATAGATCCTAGAAAGCACGTGCCCTGAACGAGGGGTGCCAGAATGTGACGCGCCTCTCGAGGAGCGACACGGCGCCATAGAGGGCCGACCCGGTCAGGGCCGCCACGACGATCGTCGCCCATACCATGTCGATGTTCATCCGGCCCACCTCGGCGTTGATGCGGAACCCCATTCCGACGATCGGCGTGCCGAAGAACTCCGCCACGATGGCTCCGACGAGCGCCAGCGTCGAGTTGATCTTCAGCCCGTTGAAGATAAAGGGCAATGCGGCCGGC
>CAXSEU010000369.1:775-2169 GCA_964236485.1 uncultured Lichenihabitans sp.
AGTTTCAGGAGGCTGGAGTTGTAGGAGGCCGCGTAGGATCGCATCAAATCGCGGTCGGTGCCGGTGGTCGAGGCCAGCCCGGCGTTGCAGTTCACCAGCATGGGGAAGAAGGTCATGACGATCACGACGGCCGCTTTCGAGGGCCAGTCGAAGCCGAACCACATCACCATGATGGGAGCGATGCCGACGATGGGTAGGGCCGAGACGAGCGATCCGAGCGGCAGCAGGCCGCGCTGCAGAAACGGCACCCGGTCGATCAGCACGGCGACCAGGACGCCCGCCCCCGAACCGATCACATAGCCGGCCGCGAGCCCTTTGAAGGTTTGGACGAAGTCCCGCGCCAGGAGACCCGGCTGTGCGACGAGCCGGCGCGCGATGGCTGTGGGTGGCGGCAGGATCACGCCCGGCACATCCAAGCCTCGGACGATCGCCTCCCACCAAAACAACACCGTGGCGCCGAAGATCAGCGGCACTGCCACGGCGGCGATCCGTCCGCCCCAGCCGGCGCCAGGCGCCTTGCGCACGATGATCTCGACGATTGCCCAGGCCGTGAGCCAGACCGCCACGCAGGTCGCCCAATAGCGAGGAGACTCCATCAACGGTTCGCTTCCCTGCCCGGGCCCAGCGCGCCTTCGACGAGCGTCAACGCGCCGACCAACGCCGCGCCGCAGACCGCCGCCGCCAACAGTGCCGCCCAGATCTGGATCGTCTGACCGTAGTAGGAGCCGGCCAGCAACCTGGCGCCGAGGCCACCATCCTCGCTCTTCGTCACTTCGGCCACGATCGTGCCGACGAGGCTCGCCGCGATGCCGACCTTGAGGCTGGCGAACAGAAAGGGGCGGCTGGCGGGCAGACGAAGCTTCACCAGTCGTTGCGGCGTGGAAGCCGAATAGGTCCGCATCAGGTCGAGGTGCAGCGGGTCCGGCGAGCGCAGCCCCTTCACCATGCCCACCGCGACGGGGAAGAAGGACAGATAGGCCGCGATGGCGGCTTTCGGTAACAGCCCGGTCACGCCGAACTGGTTCAGGATGACGACGATCATCGGCGCGAGGGCCACCACCGGAATCGTCTGCGAGGCGACGACCCACGGCATCATGCCCCGGTCCAGCGACCGGACGTGAACGACGAGCAGGCTCAGCAGCATGCCGATCGAGGAGCCGATGAGGAAGCCGACGATCGTCGCCTCGATGGTGATGAGCGCGTGGAAGACGAGGCTGCGCTTCGATGTGACGGCGGTGTCGAGGACCGACTTCTGCAACTCACGCGCGATCTGGTGCGGCTGCCGCTCGGCCTCGACGACCTGCAATTCGACGAGGCGATTGGCCAGCATCCGGGCCGTCCAGGTGGCCCGGCCCTCGGGGACGGGGCTGCACGCGGTGGCGATGACGATCGCT
>CAXSEU010000369.1:2179-2596 GCA_964236485.1 uncultured Lichenihabitans sp.
GCGGCCGCTCCTGCGACCAGGTACCCTGGACGAGATCCGACGTCGGATAACCGGTGACGCCGGCGTTCGCGAAGGCGTCGCGCTGCAGATCGGCATTCATGAAGACAGCGCCGGCGTACCATGCCGCCAGGATGGCCAACGCCACGATGAGCACGGGTAGCACATGCCCCTCAAGCGGGTGGAACCGCCGGCGAACGGGTCGTCCCGGGACCGAACCGGCCGACGCGCGGGCCTCAGTCATAGGAGTGGCCCGCCCTCAGGCCCTCGCGGACCCGGTGCGCGACCTCGAGAAAGGCCGGGGTCTCGCGGATGTCGAGCGTGGGCTCGAGCACGAGCGCGAGCGCTTCCTTCTGGCGTGCGGGATCCCGTACGGAGGCGAGCGCGTGCAGCATCTCGCCCCGGTGCCGGCGGTCGGGC
>CAXSEU010000369.1:2606-3874 GCA_964236485.1 uncultured Lichenihabitans sp.
ACATGACGACGATGCGGGTCGACAGGAACACCGCCTCCGGGATGGAGTGGGTGACGAAGACCACGGTTTTCTGGGTGCGCGCCCAGAGCTGAAGCAGTTGCTCGTTCAGCTTGTCGCGCACGATCTCGTCGAGGGCACCGAAAGGCTCGTCCATCAGCAGCAGCGCCGGGTCGAACGAGAGGGCGCGGGCGATCGAAGCGCGCTGCTGCATGCCGCCGGAGAGCTGCCAGGGATATTTGTTGCCGAAGCCCGCGAGGTTCACGAGCGCGAGGCCGGCCTCGACGCGTGCGCGCCGCTCGGGCTTAGAATAGCCCATGACCTCGAGCGGCAGCGCGATGTTGCGGCCGACCGTGCGCCAGGGATAGAGCGCGGGCGCCTGGAAGACATAGCCATAGGACCGCGCCAGACGCGCCTCCTCGGGGCTCATGCCCCGAACCGCGATGCGTCCGGAGGTCGGCCGCTCGAGGTCGGCGATCACGCGCAGCAGCGTTGTCTTGCCGCACCCGGACGGGCCGATCAGCGACACGAACTCGCCGGACTGGATGGCGAGGGACACGTGCGACAACGCCTGGACCTCACCGTCCGCCGTGCCGAAAGTCAAGGACAGGTCATCGATCGCGATCGCGGCGGACGGCTCGATCATTGACGCGCCCTGCCGGCCGGTACCAATCCCGCCATCGATGCCTTTGGGTGAAGCCGCCGCACGTGTTCTTGCAGATCTAACCCCGAAGGACCGCCCGAGGCGCCGTCCGGCTCTTCCACTGGCGAAGCGCCCTGGCCTCGGGCGTGAAAGGCGCGCGCGGCACGAACCGTCCCCTCCCGGCCGCCGCCGTGACCTTGTCGTCCTTGAAGACGACTTCGCCGCGCGAAAGGGTCGCGCGCGGCAGACCCTCGCAGGCGATGCCCTCGAAGACGTTGTAGTCGATGGCGGACATCTGCGTCATGGCCGAGATCGTCTTGCTCGCCTTGGGATCCCAGACCACGATATCAGCGTCCGAGCCGAGTTCGATGGCGCCCTTCTTGGGGTAGAGGTTGAGGATCCGCGCGATGTTGGTGGAGGTCGCGGCCACGAACTCGCTCGGCGTCAGCCGCCCCTCGTTGACGCCGCGCGTCCAGAGCACCGGCATGCGGTCCTCGAGCCCACCGGTGCCGTTCGGGATCTTGGTGAAATCCTCGCGCCCGAAGCGCTTCTGCTCCGTCGTGAAGGCGCAATGGTCGGTGGCGACCACCTGCAGGGAGCCGGCCCGAAGACCGTTCCAGAGGTCGTC
>CAXSEU010000370.1:0-3872 GCA_964236485.1 uncultured Lichenihabitans sp.
CCTTCCACGGCCTGCCGGTAGTCCTTCGCCGGCTTCGGGGCTTCCCTGAGGCTCTGGCCGAGCACGCCGGGCTCGTAGTTGACATTGGGGTTCGGGCCCCCGTCCACCGCGTAGGTCATCTGCCCGTCACGCTGGTTGGTGAAGGCGCGGGCCCCGGCCTGCGGGGCATTGATGGGCAACTGAAGGTAGTTGGCTCCGACGCGGTAGCGCTGCGTGTCCGAGTAGGAGAGCGTGCGGCCCTGCAGCATCTTGTCGTCGGAGAAGTCGATGCCATCGACCAGCACGCCGGTTCCGAACGCCGCCTGCTCCACCTCGGCGAAGAAATTGGACGGGGCGCGATCGAGAACCATGCGGCCGCAAGGTAGCAGGGGGAACTGGTCTTCGGGCCAGCGCTTGGTGTCGTCGAGGGGATCGAAGCTGAGGTGGTCGTTGGCGCCGTCCGGCATGATCTGGACGCAGAACTCCCATTGGGGAAAGTTGCCTTTGGCGATGTTGTCGTAAAGGTCCCGCGTGGCGTGGCCGACGTCCTTGGCCTGGATGGCCTGGGCCTGGGGGCTGGTGAGGTTGCGCACGCCTTGCTTCGGCTGCCAGTGGAACTTGCAGAGGACGGCCTCGCCCTCGGCATTCACCAGCTTGTAGGTATTGACGCCGGAGCCCTCCATTTCCCGGTAATTGGCCGGGATCCCCCAGGGCGACTTCAGCCACGTGACCATGTGCAGCGACTCCGGGTGCATGCCCACGAAGTCGAAGAAGCGCCAGGGCTCCTGCCGGTTGGTGACGGGGTCGGGTTTGAACGCGTGGATCATGTCCGGGAACTTGATCGCGTCGCGGATGAAGAACACCTTAAGGTTGTTGCCGACGAGGTCCCAGTTGCCGTCGACGGTCTTGAACTTGACCGCGAAACCCCGCGGGTCGCGCTCCGTCTCGGGCGATTCCTTGGCCCCCGCCACGGTCGAGAAGCGCACGAACATCGGGGTCCTGACGCCGGTCTCGTTGAGCACCCGGGCACGGGTATATTTCGAAGCCGGCTCGTCACCGATCCTGCCATAGGCTTCGAAGTAGCCGTGGGCGCCGGCGCCGCGCGCATGCACAACCCGCTCCGGGATGCGCTCGCGGTCGAAATGGGTGATCTTCTCGATGAACTGGTAGTTCTCGAGCGTCGCCGGACCGCGCTCCCCGACGGTTCTGGTCGACTGGTTGTCGCGGACGGGATGGCCCTGGCGGGTCGTGAGGATGTTGTCGTCGCTCATGTGTCTCTCCTCGTGGCTCGATGAACTCCACCGGCGCCGCGGTGGCTCTTCGGAAGGAATTGTCGTCGTTCGCCTCACGCCCCGGGCCCTGCGCGCCCGGGGCAAGGGCCGGGACGCCTGCCGCGCGGCGTCCCTGGCCAAGGGGGATGTGAGTTTCATATTCGATTTCAGAGGCGATGCAAGCCGGAACGGGTCTCGCGCCGCACCTGCCGTCGCGCTCGGCGACGGACCCCGGATGCGCCGGTCTACGCGCTGGCGCGCTCGAACCATGCCGATCCCGTCCGCCTGTGCCGCGATCGCGCGAGCACACCGACGCAAAAGGACCGCCGGCAAAGCGTCACGGCCTCCAAGGGCGCCATGGTCGGCGCCGCAATGCCGGCACATTGTTGCTCCGATATTTCCTTGTTTGCTGATGGAACCAGCTGTCTGACCTTCTTCTTCGGCAATGTTCAAAAGTAAACGAAAGCTGAATCCTGCTATGAAACAGTGTGTTCCCCAGGCAACAGGGGCTGTGAACCTCCCGAACCGACGTATTTAGCTGTTGTCGTTTCATTCACCTCGCGATTATAGATCTCGTGAGAGCTAATCACGTGAGGTTTTGCATGACACCTGTGACCCGGATCGCCGCCGCTGCGGTTCTGACGTTCGCCGCGACCGGCGCCGCCCTCGCAGCCGATCTTCCCGCCCGCATGGCGCCTGCCGCCTTCGTGGCCCCGGTCCCCGTCTTCACCTGGACCGGCGCCTATTTCGGCGTCAACGCCGGCTACGCCTTCGACAACCAGGAGAAGTTCAGCGGCCCGACCGGGAACACCATCATCGGCGGCAGCCGGTTGAAGTCGGACGGCTTCTCGGGCGGCGGCCAGATCGGCTACAATTATCAGCTCGGCGGGTTCGGCGGCTTCGGTGGTGGCGCCGGCGGCGGCCTGGTGGTCGGCTTCGAAGCCGATGCCATGTACATGGACACCAACAAGACCGACAATCTCGCGATCGCGGGCGGCAACACGACATATCGGTCGGGGCTCGACTTCCTCGGCACGGCGCGTGGCCGGGTCGGCGTCGCCTTCAACCAGTTCATGGTCTACGGCACGGGTGGTTTCGCTTACGGTGACGTCGACACCCGCGCCGTGAACTATGGACCCGACGGCAGGACGGTGAACTACATCGGGCGCGCCAGCGGCTTCAACACCGGCTACGTCTACGGCGGCGGCATCGAGTACGCGCTGCCCACCGGCTCGTTCCTGAACTTCTTCCACTCGAGCGCCGTGACCATCAAGGCGGAATACCTGCGCTACGAGCTCAACAGCAACAACCTGAAGGACGACGGCGCCAACCTGATCAACCTCAACAATGGCGTGAAGGTCAAGAACGAGGGCAATCTCGCCCGCGTCGGTCTCAACTACAAGTTCTAGCCGCGGCGGCTTCGGCCGCACGAGGTTTGGATGTCTGGAACCCGCCGGCCCTGCCGGCGGGTTTTTCATGTCTTTTCGCGAGGTACGAACGAAAAGCCTGGGGACGCGGCGCGTCGCCGGTCGATCGGCGCACCCGACCGGGTAAGGATCGCGTCCGATGCCCCCTTCGATCACCCCGGCGGAATTCATCAGGAAATGGAGCGAAAGCCAGCTGCGCGAGCGGCAGGGCACGCAGGAGCATTTCATCGATCTCTGCCGCCTGCTCGGCGAGCCGACGCCGGCCGAGGACGACGCGCTGGGCGAGCGCTATTGCTTCGAGCGCGGTGCCCGCAAGGTCGGGGGCGGCGACGGCTGGGCCGACGTCTGGCGCAAGAACTGCTTCGGGTGGGAATACAAGGGCAAGCACAAGAACCTCGACGCGGCGCTGCGCCAGCTCCAGGCCTACGCGCTCGATCTCCAGAACCCGCCCTATCTCGTCGTCTCCGACATGGAGCGGATCGTCGTCCACACCAACTGGACGAATTCCGTCTCGAAGAGGCTCGAGTTCACCTTCGACGACCTGCACGAACCCGCAAGGCTCGACCTCTTGCGACAGGTGTTCCGAGGCTCCGAGGCGCTGCGGCCCGGGATCAGCCCGCAGGAACTCACCGCGAAAGTGGCGGCGACCTTCGGGGAACTCGGCCGCCGCCTGCAGGAGCGGGGGCAGGAGCCGCGCGCGGTGGCCCATTTCCTCAACCGCCTCGTCTTCTGCATGTTTGCCGAGGACGCCGGCCTGCTGCCGGGCGGTCTCTTCACCCGGGTGGTCAAGGCCACGCAGCGCCGGCCCGAACAGGCGAAGGCCCAGCTCGAGGAACTCTTCGGCAAGATGCGGACCGGCGGCTTCTTCGGGGCCGACGTGATCCGGTGGTTCAACGGCGGCCTCTTCGACGAGGCGGTCGCCCTGCCGCTGGAGGCGGGCGACCTCAAGCTGGTCGGCGAGACGGCCGCCGCGCATGACTGGTCGCAGATCGATCCCGCCGTCTTCGGCACCCTGTTCGAGGAGGCCTTGAAGGCGACCCGGCGGCGCGCGGCCCTCGGGGCCCATTACACCGACCGCGACAAGATCATGAAGATCGTCGAGCCGGTGATCCTGCGGCCGCTCGCGGCCGAATGGGAGGTCTCCCGCGTCGCGATATCGGCCGCCATGGACGAGGTTGCCGCCGCCGAAGCCGAG
>CAXSEU010000371.1:0-3842 GCA_964236485.1 uncultured Lichenihabitans sp.
CCTCTCACAGCCCGAAGAGCGAACTGATCCGCATTTCTTGCGCGAGGCTTATTCGGTAAACACCCAAAGCGTCGTCGGGCGACTGAAATCTTCGGCCCTTATCGCAAGCGACATAGTCGCCACTGCTCGGGATTACAAGTTCGCTGACCCGACGCTCATTAAGCAATTGTCTGTCGCCGCGCAAGTTTTAGGCGAAGAAATAAAGGTGGCCCCGGACACGATTATGCGAGGTCTGCTTTGGCCACTCTCCGCGCGACGATCGTGCGCTGCCGCTTTTACGGCGAGAGGTCTTATGGGCCTTCCCAACTTTGGAATGGGCAGGGTCCTCGCGGAAGAAATCATGCAGGCGACGGGCCGAGAATTGGAACTTGAGGCAATGCTTACCACTGTGGGCGTCCAGGTTGCGCATTCTCTCAAGGCGACCTTCATCCCACCAATGCACGACCTGAGAGGATGGAACGTTCCAAGGCTCATAATCGGTGAACGGCTCAACTTCTTTCGGGACTATAACTCGCGCACGGTAGCGGCCTGGGCTGTGAACCAACGTCGGAAGTTTGAGAAGCGGGAAATAATCATGCCGCTTCTCCCCGTGTTCCGATTCGAGAAGCATTCGAACATTCATGAGCTTATCGCGGCGACCTCGCTAGGTTCCACGCGTCGCAAGGGGCGCGCGCTCGTAAGCAGGTTGGTAGCTCTTCCGCCGGAAGAAAGGCCGGCAGCAATCGACGAGATTTCGCGCGATTTTTACAGCCTCAATACACGTCGCGAGCGAAACGGCGGCGCGATCGACCTTGTAAGCATCGTTATCGATGTCGCGACAGCCCTTGCTCAAGTCTCCCTCTTCCCGATCAAGAGCGCCTGGAGCTTGCTCGGTACTATTTCCGCAACTGCACGCAAAAACGCAAAGCTTGATCTCCTTTTTGATACTGTTGAAGCGGACTTAGCGCCGAGTCTTGGCGTCAACGAGGACCTCGCCTTCCTTTCGAAAGTAAACCGTGTGGCAAAATTGAACGATTCGTAGCGAAGCAGTTGCAGATTTGGGTCGCTCTGAATGTCAGCCTTGGTGTCCAACACGGAAGTGTGACCGAAGCGACTTCGGCGTCCGTCGGGCAGATAAAACCGCGAACCCGCAACGCTGGGCCGCGGGGGCAGACGAGCCCCGTCGCGCGCCGAGCCCCGTCCGGGTGCAGCCCGTCGCCGCTCGATGAACGCCGCGCTGTGCCCAAAGATCGCGAACGCGGCTCGCACCCGTGGCAAGCCTCCCGTCCAGGGCGGCGGTGCTCGGTGAGACCCAGCCGCCGCGAACCGACGCCTTCACGGTGCGACACGTGGCTTGTGCTCTTGGCTCCCGAGGCCGAAAATGTCGACGAGGTCGAGGGTTCACCACGGAGCCGAGAATGCAGGACCAACCGGACATTCTGGAGGGCGGCCAGGCTCTTGCGCTGACCTTTCCGGACGGCGCGACGCGGCGCTACCACGCGATCTGGCTGCGCGACAACGCCTCCGACGACGCCACGCGCGCGCCCGGCAATGGACAGAAGCTGATCGCGCTGCGCGACGTCGCCCCGACGACGCGCATCCCCTTCGCGCCGGAAAACCGCACGATCGCCTATGAACTGTGCTGGCTCGCCGATCATGCCTATGACGGGTCGAGGCTCGGACCCCGGGCTGGACCAGCCCGGCGGTCGAGACGTAGGGCCGGCCTTGCGGCCTGTCACCGCTTGAAGAAGGCATCGGCCGCGCCCCGCGAGGCCTGCTTGGCCAGGATCGCGGCCTCGAGGCGGGCGATCTCCCCGCGCAGGAGATCGACGCGCTCCCGCAGGTCCTCGACCGACAACGTGTCGAGCCCCTCCCCCACCGCGTGGGTGGCCGGTTTCTTCAGCGGTCGGTCGTCGTCCTCCCGGCTCACGCGGCGTCTCCCACGACGAGGACGATCTTGCCGATGTGCTGGCCGTCCTCCATGCAGCGGTGCGCGTCGACGGCCTCGGCCAGGGGAAAGGTTCTGTAGATCTGCGGCTTGACCTGTCCGGAGGCGATCAGCGGCCAGACCTTCGTCTCCAAAGCCTGGGCGATGGCGGCCTTTTCCTCGACGGTGCGGGGGCGCATGGTGGAGCCCGTGTGGATCAGCCGCTTCGTCATCAGCAGCGTGAAATCGACCTCGGCCTTGGCCCCGCCCAGGAAGGCGATCTGCACGATCCTGCCCCGCTCGGCGGCGGCCCGGTAGTTCCGCTCGACGTAGGAGCCGCCGACCATGTCGAGGATCACGTCGGCGCCGCGCCGGCCCGTCGCCTCGCGGGTGACGGCGACGAAGTCCTCGGTTCTGTAGTCGATGGCGCGATCGGCGCCGAGCTTCGTCATCGCCTCGCATTTGGCGGCGCCGCTGGCGGTGGCCAGCACCTTGGCCCCGAAAGCCTTGCCGAGCTGGATCGCGGTCGTGCCGATGCCCGACGTCCCGCCGTGGATCAGCAGCGTCTCGCCCGATCGAAGCCGGCCGTGGACGAAGACGTTTTCCCATACCGTGAATAAGGTCTCCGGCAGGGCCGCGGCCTCGATCATCGACAGGCCGCCCGGGATCGGCAGCACCTGCGGCTCAGGCGCCATGACGAAGGGCGCGTAGCCGCCCCCCGGCACGAGGGCGCAGACGCGATCCCCCGGCCGGTAGCGGTTCGCCCCCTCGCCGCACGAGACCACGGTGCCCGCGACCTCGAGACCGGGCAGGTCCGAGGCACCGGGCGGCGGCGGGTAGTCGCCGGCGCGCTGGGCGACGTCGGGGCGGTTGACCCCCGCCGCCTCGACCCTGATGACGATCTCCCCGGGACCGGGCAGCGGCACCAGGCGAGTCTCGGGTCTCAGCACCTCGGGGCCGCCGGGTTTCGAGATCGCGATGGCCGTCATCGTGTGGGGCAGGCTCATGGGAACTCCGATCTCGTCAGCCCTGAGAGTGGCCCGTCGGGGGCGAGTCGTCCAGGCGCGAAGCGTCGGCCGCCGCGCCCGGTCTGACGCCTTGCCAAGCCGGCGCCTCGCGGCTAGGTCTGCAGCCACGATCCGCAGCCGCGAGACACCATGCCGAGCCCCACATTGCTGCTTCTGCCGGGCGACGGCATCGGGCCCGAGGTCATGGCCGAGGTCGAGAAGGTGCTGGGCTGGCTCGAGGGCGCCGGCCTTGCGACATTCGAGCTGACGCGTGGCCTCGTCGGCGGCTGCGCCTACGAGGCCCATGGAGCCGCGATCAGCGACGCCGACATGCGGCTCGCCCGCGACGCCGACGCGATCCTTCTCGGCGCCGTCGGCGGCCCGAAGTGGAACGACGTTCCCTACGAGGTTCGTCCCGAGGCTGGCCTGCTGCGGCTGCGCAAGGAGCTGGGGCTCTTCGCCAACCTGCGGCCAGCGATCTGTCATCCGGCCCTGGCGGACGCGTCCTCGCTGAAGCGGGGGATCGTCGAGGGTCTGGACATCCTCATCGTGCGGGAACTCACGGGCGGCGTCTATTTCGGCGAACCCAAGGAGATCATCGATCTCGGCAACGGGCAGCGGCGCGGCATCGACACGCAGGTCTATGACACGTTCGAGATCGAGCGCATCGCGCGGGTCGCCTTCGAACTCGCCCGCGCGCGGGGCAACAAAGTCACCTCGTCCGAGAAACGCAACGTCATGAAGTCCGGCGTACTGTGGTTCGAGACTGTCAACGCCCTCCACGCCCGCGATTACAAGGACGTCGAGCTCAACCATCAACTCGCGGATGCGCTTGGGATGCAGCTCGTGCGGTGGCCGAAGCAGTTCGACGTGATCGTGACCGACAACCTGTTCGGCGACATCCTGTCCGACGTCGCCGCCATGCTGAC
>CAXSEU010000372.1:0-3840 GCA_964236485.1 uncultured Lichenihabitans sp.
AACCTCTACGGCGGCCTCTATCGACGCACCCCGAGCTTCTTTGCGGACAGCGCCGGCATCGACCGGCAAACCGGCGAGCGAGGCCGAAGCCACGATCCTGGCGCCCTTCCCGGCATCGGTGCGCTCCGACCTCCTGGCCGGACAATGGAGACTCCCGGTCAGCGACGGCTCCGGCCGCGATCGCCAGGAGACCCGACGCGCCTTGGACCTCCTCGCCCAAGCGGGCTATCGGCTCCGGGGAACGCGACTGATCGGGCCGAGCGGCACACCTTTCGCCTTCGATATCATGGTGCAGGATCATCGGCAGGAACGGCTGGCGCTGAACTACGCCGAAAGCCTGTCGCGCGTCGGCATCGAAGCGGCCGTGCGTCTGGTGGATGAAGTGCAGTACCAGCGGCGACGACAGAGCTTCGACTTCGACATGATGCTGGGCTCGTGGGTGGCCTCGCCGTCACCCGGCGCGGAGCAACGCTCCAGGTGGGGATCGGCCAGCGCCAAGCAGGAGGCCTCGTTCAACCTGCCGGGGGTCGCCTCCCCGGCCATCGATGCCGCCATCGCGGCCATGCTGAGCGCCCGCTCGGAGGACGATTTCGAGGCGGCGGTGCGTGTGCTCGACAGGCTGCTGCTCTCAGGCTTCTATATCATCCCCCTGTTCCACACGCCGGATCAGTGGATCGCCTACGCGGCGACCTTGGGGCACCCCGCGGACGTCCCGCTGTTCGGCCTCACCAACATGACGCCGGCCGAACTCTGGTGGCGGAAGCGACCATAAGGCTACCGCCGCCCCCGGCCCGGACCGACATGGCCGAAGGGCAGGGATCCGCGCTTCTGGGCGGATTTTCCGGCCGGGCTGGGCTTTGCGGTCGCCGCCACGCGCGTGGGTTCGATCATCTTCACCACGCTTGCGATCGCGGCGGGCGCATCTTTCGCGATCCGATCCGCGCCAGCCTTTTTGGCGGCGTTCGCGGCCATGTGCATCTCGGGGGTCATCACGGTCTTCGTGGCGAGTCCCACCAGCGCGCGCAGGATCGTCCGTGTCCCTTCGAGCCGATCCTCGGGCCGGTCGAAGTCGCGCATGAAAGTCACGCGCATGTCGGGCCGCACCTTGGCCTGCGACTTCGGGTCCTGAACGTAGCGGACGAGACCTTGCGGATTGGCGAAGCTGTTGTCGCGGAACCCGACGATGACGCCCTTCGGTCCCGCGTCGACCTTCTGGACGTTGGCGCGACGGCACAGTCCTTTGACGGCCATCAGCTTGAGGAGCTGCCTCACCTCGTCCGGCATCGGACCGAACCGGTCGATCATCTCGGCGCCGAAGCTCTCGATCTCCTCCTCATCCTCGAGGTTCGAAAGACGGCGATAAAGATTCATCCGCAGCGCGAGATCAGCCACGTAATGTCCCGGAATCGTGACCGGAACCCCGATGGTGATCGACGGAGACCACGTTTCCTCGACGACGCTCTCCTCGACGCCGGCCCGCAGCGCTTCGATCGCGTCGCGCAGCATTTGCTGATAGAGTTCGTAGCCGACCTCCTTGATATGGCCGGACTGCTCGTCGCCCAGCAGGTTGCCGGCGCCGCGAATGTCGAGATCGTGGCTGGCGAGCTCGAACCCGGCCCCCAGCGTGTCGAGCGTTTGCAGTACCTTCAACCGCTTCTCCGCCTGGGGGGTTGGCGGCTTGTCGGCCGGCAGGGTGAACAGTGCATAGGCCCGGTTCTTCGATCGTCCCACCCGGCCGCGCAACTGGTAGAGTTGCGCCAAGCCGAAAAGGTCGGCGCGGTGGACGATCAGCGTATTGGCGCGCGGGATGTCGAGCCCGGCTTCCACGATGGCGGTTGCCAGCAGCACATCGTACTGGCCCTCGTAGAAGGCCGCCATCTTGTCCTCGAGTTCGGTCGCCGACATCTGCCCGTGGGCGACGGTGAATTTAACCTCGGGAACGCTGCGCGACAGGAAGCTCGAGGCCTGATCGAGGTCCTCGATACGCGGGCAGACGAAGAAGGACTGGCCGCCGCGGTAGCGTTCGCGCAGCAGCGCCTCGCGGACGATCAACTCGTCGAAGGGAAAGACGGAGGTGCGGACCGCCAGCCGGTCCACCGGCGGGGTCGCGATGATGGAGAGATCCCGCACGCCCGTCATGGCGAGCTGCAGCGTGCGCGGGATCGGGGTTGCGGACAGGGTCAGCACGTCGACCTGGGTGCGCAGCTTCTTCAGGCGCTCCTTGTGGGTGACGCCGAACCGCTGCTCCTCGTCGATGACGACGAGGCCAAGGTCCTTGAAGTCGATGCCCTTGCCGAGCAGCGCATGGGTGCCGACCACGATGTCGATGGTGCCGTCAGCGAGGCCGGACTTGACCCGCTTCTGCTCGGCGGCCGGCACCATGCGGCTGACCTGCCCCACCCGCACCGGCAGACCCGAGAACCGCGCGGCGAAAGTGGCGTAATGCTGGCGCGCCAGCAGGGTCGTCGGTACCACCACGGCGACCTGCGAACCGTTGATGGCCGACGCGAAGGCGGCCCTCAGCGCCACTTCGGTCTTGCCGAAGCCGACGTCGCCGCACACCAGCCGGTCCATGGGATGACCCGAGGCGAGATCCTCCAACACGGCTTCGATGCTGTGCTCCTGGTCCTCGGTCTCCTCGTAAGGGAAGCGGGCGACGAATTCGTCGTAGAGGCCCTCCGGCGGCACCAGCTTCAGACCGGGCTTCGTGGCGCGCTCGGCCGCAAGCTTGATGAGACCGTGCGCGATCTCGCGGATGCGGCGCTTCATCCGGGCCTTGCGGCCCTGCCAGCTCGCGCTCCCCAGCCGATCAAGCGGCGCGTCGCTCTCGTCCGAGCCGTAGCGCGACAGGAGTTCGAGGTTCTCGACCGGCAGGAAGAGCTTGTCGCCGCCGGCATAATGCAGTTCCAGGCAATCGTGCGGTGCCTGGCCGACGTCGATCGTCCGAAGGCCGACGAACCGGCCAATGCCGTGGTCGACGTGCACCACGAGGTCGCCGGCCGAGAGTGCCGCGACCTCCTGCAGCATGTCGGCGCCGCGCCGCGACTTCTTGCGGCTGCGGATGAGGCGGTCGCCGAGGATGTCCTGTTCGCCGATCACCGCAAGGTCGCCGGCGACGAAACCCTGCTCGATCCCCAGGACGCCGAGTGCGATGACACCGCTCGGCAATCCAAGAGCCTGCCCGAGCGTACCGACGGGCTCGGCACGTTTCAGGCCGTGTTCCGCGAACACACCGCGCAGGCGATCGCGAGACCCGTCGGTCCAGCCCGCCACGATCACCCGCTTGCCGTCGCGCGAGAACGCCCGAACGTGCTCGACGGCCGCGTCGAAGACGTTGCGGCCCTCCTCGGCGCGCTCCGGCGCAAACGTGCGGCCAGGCCTGGCGCCGCAGTCGATCACCGTGCCACGTTCCGCCCCGACGGCATCGAAGGTCGCGACGCGGGCGATGGGCGAGGCGCGCAGTCTGGTCTTGAATTCGTCGGGCGCGAAATAGAGGACGTCCGGCGCCAGCGGCTTGAAGGTGGCCGACGTGGCGGAACGATAGTCCATCGCCTGCCGGCGGGCCTCGTAATGGTCCTTGATGTTCTTGAAACGCTCGCCAGCCGATTCGTCGGCGAGCGGATCGAGCACGATCGGACAGTCGCCGACGTAGTCGAAGATCGTCCCCATGGTGCCATGAAAGAGCGGCAGCCAGTGTTCCATGCCGGGATGCCGACGGCCCTCGCTTACCGCATCGTAGAGCGGGTCCGGTCGGGTCGGCGCCCCGAAGGCCGCGAGATAGGATTGACGGAACCGCCGGATGGTGTCGCTGGTCAGTTGCACCTCGCTCATCGGGACGAG
>CAXSEU010000373.1:0-3797 GCA_964236485.1 uncultured Lichenihabitans sp.
TACCTGTCGATCATGGCAGGGGCAATGCGGTTGGCGAGGATCGCCTGGACGGTCGGGTAGCCGACCCAGATCTGCCGACGATGATGCGTCGCCGCGAACACGATGGCCCGCGCCGGCACTTCCGGCTGATAGATCGGCGCGACGGGCTTGGCCTTTCGTCCCATCTTGTTCATCGCCCAGTCGAACTGGGGGGTGTTCACGGCCGGCAGATCGACCATGGTGACGTGGATGTTGAGCTTGTCGTGAATGATCTCCGAGCGCAACGCGTCGGTGAAGCCGCGGATGGCGAATTTCGCCCCGCAATAGATCGACTGCAGGGGGACCGATCGGTAGCTGAGGGCCGAGCCGACGTTGATGATGGTGCCGCGGTCGCGCGTCCGCATGCGCCTCAGGGCGGCCATCATCCCGTGCACCTGCCCGAGATAGGTGACCTTGGTGCCACGCTCGATTTCCGCCGCCGTCAGCTTGTGCACGGGAGCGAAGACGGTCGCCATCGCCACATTGACCCACACGTCGATCGGCCCGAGTTCCTTCTCGACCCGCTCGGCCGCCGCCTCCACGGCTTCCGAGTCGGCGACATCGGTCGGAATCGGGAGGACGCGGCCGCCGTACTGCCGGAGGTGGGCGGCGGCCTTGGCGAGACGATCGGGATCGCGCGACAGCAGGGCGACGTCGAAGCCCTGCTTGGCAAATTCCTCGACTGTCGCCCGGCCAACGCCAGCCCCCGCCCCTGTGACGACGACGATCTTCCGCATCTTTCGTGCTCCGCTAAACTCTTGAGCGCTGATCGCGCCCGATCCTTACCAAGGTCGCAACATCCTTGCGTTTCGGGCGCTCGCCGCGCATCGAACACGCGTTGCTTCCGAAACAAAGCGTGACGACCTGACCTTTGTCCCTGCAGTTAACGCCGCCCCGCGAGTATGATGGACGGGGCCGGATCCAACGCCGCCACGATGGACCGCGTCAGGGAGTCGGAACCCTGGGGCGCTGCCGTGGGTCGCACGATCGTGAGCCCTTCGCTGTCCAGGACCTCCACATCCGTAAACCCCGACCCGTCGCGCCGGAACCGCAGGGCAGCCCGCGCGGACCCGACCTGGACATTTCGGATCGTCACTTCGGGTAGCCAGACCGGCAGGGCCGGATCCACGACCAGCGTCCGGCGGGGCGCCAGCGGGGTGAGACCCAACATCGTATGAACGAGCAGAATGACGGTGCCGGCCGACCACGCCTGTGGCGAACACGCTCCTGGGTAAAGGCCTGGGTGGGGATGGCGAGCGTCCCGAGCATGGCCTCCGAAGACCTCCGGTAGACGGTCGAGATCGAAGATCTGGGAAGCGGAGAACAGACCCTCGGCGACCCGGTGCATGTGATCGATGAAGCCGTAGCGCTTGAGCCCGTAGGCAGCCATGGCGTTGGAGAAGGGCCACACCGTGCCGAGGTGGTAGGCGAAGGGGTTGTAGGCTGGATGACGGCTCGACAACGTGCGGATGCCCCATCCGCTGAAGAGGTCGTCCTGCATCAATCGATCGGCGACGTACTCGCTCTTGGCGTCATCGACGATGCCGTAGGCAAGGCAGGCACCCGGATCATCGGCCACGCTCTCGACCCGCTTCTTGTCCGCATCGAGCGCGATCGCGAAGAAGCCCTGGTCCGGCATCCAAAAGGCTTCGTTGAAGCGTTTTTTCAGCGCCGCTGCCTCGCTCAGCAGCCGATCGGAAAGGCTGGTCTCGCCCACGACCGCGAAAGCGTAACCGAGGGCCTGTTTTCCGGCGTAGAACAGCCCCTGTATATCCGCCATGGCGATCGGATCGGCAACGTCCGTGCCGTCCGGATAGAGCACCGCCTCGCCGGAATCCTTCCAGCTCTGGTTCTTGATGCCTTGTTTCGAGCGCGTCTGATAAGGATAGAACCCTTTGCTGTCGGCATTGCCCTCCATCCAATCCAGCGTCCCGAGGAGCTTGTCTTTCAGGGACCGCAGGAACGCGTGGTCGCCGGTATGGGCGAGATCGGCTGCCGCCGCGAGCAGGAAGAGGCCTGGCGTCGACTGATCGCCGTAATAGTGGAGGTAAGGCGTAAGGCCGAGTTTCGCGAGTGGACCACGCTGACGCTGGTGCAGGACCTTGCCGGGCTGCGCATCGAGGTTGTCGTCCGTCTCCGTGGCATTCAAGGGCGTGAGCACCTGCAGCGCGCCACGCAGCGTCATCGGGTTCAAAGTCGCGGATTGCAGTGCGGTCATATAGGCATCGCGGCCGAACAGCCCGGTGTAGTTGGGGATGCCGGCGGCGATCATGTAGGGCCGGCTGTCGGTGCCATCGAGCAGTTGGAGGGACGCCAAGTCCGATGCGGCCTGCTCCCAGGCGACCTGCACGACGGGGGAGGACGCCTCGATGTGCGAACATCCCTCGACCCATGCCCGGCGCGCCTGCGCCGGCAAGGCTTCGCCCGAGAAGGCTCCATCGACACCATAGAAAGGCGCGATATCCTGCCCTTCTAAGCGCGGCACGAGATCGACTGTGAGGATCCGCGGCTCGCGGGGGGCGAGCTTCACGCGGCAAGCCAGGCTGTCGCCACAATCCGTCCAGGCATCGTCCTCGGCAACGAAGACCCTTGCCGAAAGGTCGAGCTTGGGATGGGTGTAGCGATGCGTCAGCACCCCGCCTTCGGATGGACGGGCCGCGTCCGGTCCCGTCCAGATGCGTTCGACCAACGCCTGCTGCTGACGCTTGCCTGAGAGCGCCTCGTTGAGATCCGCGAAATCGGCAGCGAGGTCGAGCGCCAGCGTCACCTCCGTCTCGATCAGGGCATGGTTGGTGATGACCAGGTCGAAATGGAGGCCACCGCCCGTGAAGGCGTTGATCTGCAGTTCGATGGACTTCTTTACGACCTCCCCGCCGGTGGCGCTGCTCTGGTTGTTCTTGGGTCCGGCGCCGGCACCCGCCGGGGTCGGCGCAAGATAGTAGGCGGTGATGAAATGATGATCGACCACGTTGGCGGATACGAAGTTCGGGGCCTCGCCGTCGATCCTGATCCCCCAGCGCGACAGAAAACGCGTCTGGTGAAAGAAGAACCCTTTCGTGCCGCCATCGATGAAGGCCTTCGTATCGGTCACCAGCACCGAATAACCTTGATGGGCGATCAGATCGGCGGGGCGAACCGTGCAACGATTCACATCCCGGAGGGCCGTCATCGACAGCTCGGCCTTGCCGGTCGACCTGACGGCCGTCGGCCCCGAGGCATTCAGATGGCGGACCGTTTTCTTCGATGGCTCGAGGACTTGAGGTGCGGACATCCTTGGTGCTTTCGCTAGGGAGAGCGGACCGGGCATTGGCACTCTCGCGGTCCTGAACGCGCTCTGCGCTTCGACGCGGTCGCTGCCGGGCGGGTCCGCGCGTGCAAACAACCGGCGGGCGACAAAGTGGCCTTCGGCAAGGACAAAAATCCGGTCCTCTTCGCGCGTGTGCTCAGAGGTTCTCTTCTTCGTGCGGGTTGAGCGTCTCGGCTTTCTGCCGGGTGGGCGTCTCGACCGGATCGAGATTCTCGCGCAGGTCGCGAACCCGCTGGGCGACATGTGCCAGGGTCGCCCTGATGCGCGCGGTCTGACGATTGTCCCTGTGAACCACGGTCCATATCTCGGCGCTCGGGAGCGGCGCGTGCTCGGGCGGAACATCCAAACGCGTTAGCTTGGGCTCCTGATCTCCATGGAACCGCGCCAGGCAGGCCAATCCGCCGCCGTGGACAGCGGCCGCCATTGCCGCGGTGTGACCCACAGTCTGCATCGTGACCCGAGCCCGCGGCGC
>CAXSEU010000374.1:0-3796 GCA_964236485.1 uncultured Lichenihabitans sp.
GATCGAAGGCGACTTCGAGCTTCTCGATCATGCCCGGCCAGGCGCGCGAATCCTGATCGAACACGACGAGGCGCTCGAAGCCGTCGCGTGTCGCCGCGAGCGCGATGACGTTCAGCGCGACGCCGATGCCGAGGTTGTCTCCCGCATCGATGAAGCGCAGCTCCGGGTGGCGCTCGAGCGCGGCGCGCAAGCCGGGGGACAGCGGTCCGTTGTTGAAGATGTAGAGGCAATCGAGCCGGAGCAGCAGGGTCAGCACCAGGCGGTGAAGCTGCGCCTCGTCGGGACGGAAGGTGACGATCCCGCCGGCGATCGACGGATAGTCGTCCGGCATGCTCCCTCCCGGTCCCGGCTTTATGCCGCCTCGACGGCCGCGCCGACCAGCTTCCGCGCGTCGGCGGCGCTGATGGCACGACCGAACGCGAACCCTTGAGCATATTCGCAGCCGAGCTGGCTGAGCTCGATCACGTCGCTCTCCGACTCCGCGCCTTCGGCCACCACCTCCATGCCGAGATCGTGCGCGAGCGAAACCATCGAGCGCAGGATGATGGGCCGCGAGCCCTTGCCGTTCTGGCGCACGAAGGACTGGTCGATCTTGATCGTGTCGAAGGGGAACCGCTGGAGGTAGGACAGCGATGAATAACCGGTGCCGAAATCGTCCAGCGACAGGCCCGCACCGAGGTCGCGCAGCCGGATCAGCATCTGGGCGGCGTATTCGGGATTCTCCATGACCAGACTCTCGGTGAGTTCGAGCTTCAGGGAGTTCCGCACCACACCGGAACGCGTGAGCACGCCTTTGAGATCCGCGAGAAGATCGTGGCGCAGCAACTGGCGCGACGAGACGTTGACGGAGGCGTAGATGGGCGGGTGGACGGCCAGCGCCTGCTGCCAGGCGGCGAGTTCACGCGCCGTCCGGTCAAGGGCGAAGAGGCCGAGGTCGACGATGAGGCCTGTCTGCTCCGCGACGGGGATGAATTCGGACGGCGGCACCTGGCCGAGGCGCGGGTGCGTCCAGCGCAGAAGGGCCTCGAATCCCGCGATGGTACGATCCTCGAGCCGCACGATGGGCTGGAAATGCACCTTCATCTCGTTGCGTTCCAGGGCACGGCGCAGGTCGCTCTCGAGCGTCAACCGGTCGGTGCGCAGCGCCCGCATGGATGCTCGGAAGGGTTCCGTGCGGTTGCCGCCGGTGCGCTTGGCGTGGGCCATGGCGATCTCGGCATCCTGAAGCAGGCTCTCGGGCTTCGCGTGAAGCTTCTGGTCGAACAACGCGAGGCCGGCCGAGCATGTCAGGCCGATCTCGTGTTCGCCGGCGCTGACCGGGGTGGCGACGGCCTGGCGCAGCGTTTCGGCCAGCGCCGCGAGGGCTTCGGGCTGTTGCTGGGACAGGATGATGAAGGCGAACTGGTCGCCGCCGATCCGGGCCATCGTGTCCTGCTGGCCGAGCAGGCGGCCGAGCCGCCGCGCCACGGTCAGCAGGATCGAGTCGCCGACCGAAGGACCGATCTGCTCGTTGACATGTTTGAAACGGTCGATGTCGAGGCTGACGACGCTGGGGTGGATGTCGGCGCCGGCGAGGCCCATGGTCATCGCCGCCTCAAGCCGGTCGAAGAAGAGTTCCCGGTTCGGCAGCCCCGTGAGGTTGTCGTGGACCGCGTCCTGCAGCAGACGTTCCTCCGAGACCTTGATATCGGTGACGTCGGCCAATGTGCCGACCACCCGCACGACCTCGCCGTCGACGCCGACGACCGGGCGTGCCTTGAGGGTGAACCAGAAATAGTGCCCGTCAGCCGACCGGAGCCTGAAAAATTGGGAGATGCGACCACAGCGCTGCTCCAGCACCGTATCGAGGCAGGTGCGGAAGCGCTCGCGGTCGAAGCCGTGCAGCAATTCGAACCAATTCGACGCCGGGCCCTCGAGGGTGCCGCGCCGAAGCCCCAACTGGGCCTCGATCTCGGGAGCCACATAGACGCGGTCGGCATTCACGTCCCAATCGAAGATGATGTCGCCCGAGCCGGTCAGCGCCAAGGCCTTGCGCTCCGAGTCGGTCACCGCACCCTTGACAGGACAGTCTCGCGCCGCTTGGCGCGCCGTTCGGCGTCGTTCGAGAGCCCTCCGGCAAGCGCGCTCCCCGCGAAGGCGTTCTGCATGATGGTGAAGCCGATCAGCATGACGATCAGCACGAGCCCGCCCATCAGCGCGGGAGAGACGATGTCGTTGCTGAGGGTGCCGGTCACCGCCAGACCCGCCGCGCCGACCCAGACGAGCAGCAGGAACCAGGTTGGGATCAACATCACGGCGCGGTCATAGCCGTGCGTCGCGAGGTAGATGACAAGGATGAAGCCGACCACCGCCACCGTGGCCAGCATGATCCGCGCGACCCCGGCCGCGACCGGCGCGTCGAACAGCGCGAACCCCACCAGTGCGGCGAGGAACACCAGCCACGCCGCACCGATGTGCCGGTAACGCACGTGCCAGCGATTGAGATGGAGGTACGCGAAGAGGAACACGAACAGGGTCGCGGCCAGAACCGCCTCGGCGAGGGATCTCGACAGCCTGTCGGCTTCGCCGCCGGCCGCGAACAGCCGCTGCCAGAAGCCGAAATCGATACAGACATAGCCCAGCACCGCCCAGGCGAGGGCGGCCGCGGCCGGGAAGATCATCGCCCCGCGCACAACGAACACGATGGTGAGGAACAGCGCCAGAAGACCCGCGATGCCGATGACGATGCCTTTGTAGAGGCTGAGGCTGGTGAGCTGATCCTTGTAGGCGTCGGGCGACCAGAGATAGAGCTGAGGCAGGTTCGGTGTCTGGAGTTCGGCCACATAGGTGACGGTCGATCCAGGGTCGAGCGTCACCCGAAACACATCGGCGCCCGGCGTCGCCTGCGCTTCCGGTGGAAAGCCCTGGCTGGCCGTGATGGCGGAAATGCGCGTCGCCCCGAGGTCCGGCCAAACGACGCCAGACCCGACGAGCCGGAAATGCGGGGCCACGAGCAGACGCTCGATCTGCTCGTCGGTGTCGTTGGTGAGCGCGAAGACGATCCAGTTGGGTTTCGTTCCCGCGAGCTTGGCGCCGACCTCGATGCGTCTCACGATGCCGTCGGGGCCGGGGGCGGTCGAGATCTGGATGCGGTCTCCCTGTCCGCTATAGCGCTCGACCACGCCGGTGAGGTCCACCGCCGTGGTGTCGGGCGATACCCGTACAGCCTCCACGGCCCGCGCGGGAACGCACAGCGCCAGTCCAACGAGGCCAACGGCAAGCAGGAGGAAGCGACGCAGGATCAAGGGGATTGGGCGCAGCCGGGTGTGATCAAGGCCGCCTCGCATGTCCTGCGGGCGGGCCCGTGGTCACGTTCGACTCCCTTTGTGATCAAAGTGGTAAAGCTTGAGCGTGGCGAGCGCAAGGCGCGCACCACGGCCGAGCGGCCCAGCCCTATTCGCGGGCAACGAGATCGGGCTGGGCGGCGACATGCTGCGCGGCGATCTTCGTCAGCCAGTCGCGCGACGCCAGCTTGGCGATCTTGACCCACTCGACCGCATTGGCGATCCGCCACTCCGGCAGGCTGATGGCCCGCTCGACGACGGCCGGCAGCAGCGTGGCGATGGCTTCGAGCAGCAGGAAGTCGCGACGCGTCAGGCGCAGGTCGGCGAAAAGATCGTCCGCGGAGACGTGCACGTAGGGACTGAACTGATCCTCGCCCGTGCCGAACCAGGATTCGAAGACGTCCGGCCAACCCGCGATGCGGCGGAATTCGAGAAGGGGCCTGCCCTGCTCGATGCAGAACTTGAACTTGACC
>CAXSEU010000375.1:0-3785 GCA_964236485.1 uncultured Lichenihabitans sp.
GCGCGCCCTCGAGGGGCGTCCCGCGCCGAGTTCGAAGGAGCCGACACCGCGCCTCGAACTGCGGCAGGTGTGCACGGATCGGCTCACCAACATCGAACTCGCCGTCCAACCGGGCGAAATCCTCGGTTTCGCGGGCCTCGTCGGTGCGGGTCGTTCCGCCCTCATGCGGACCATCTTCGGTATCGATGCCAGGACCGGGGGCGAGATCCTCGTCGATGGCCAGGTGACCGAGATCCGCGGACCCCGGGACGCGATGGCGGCCGGCATCGCCCTCATCCCCGAGGATCGCCGCCGGCACGCCATCGTGCCCATGATGAGCATCGAGCAGAATTTCGGACTCGCGAGCCAGCGCCGCTTCTCGCGGTTGGGTGTGCTGCGCGGTGCGGCACGCCGCCAGGAGGCCCGCGAATACGTCGGCGACCTGCGCATCCGGCCCGCGACAATCTCGACGCCGCTCGCGAACCTGTCCGGCGGCAACCAGCAGAAGGTGGTGATCGCGAGGTGGCTCCGAACCGGCGCCCGGGTGCTAATGTTCGACGAACCGACACGGGGCATCGACGTCGGCGCCAAGGCCGAGATCTATGCCCTCCTGCGGCGCCTGGCCGCCCAGGGCGCGTCGGTTCTGATCGTCTCGTCGGAATTGCCCGAACTGCTGCTGCTGTCGAACCGGATCGGCATCGTCAACCGCGGCCGCCTGACCCGCATCGTCGACAATGACGAGAGCTTGAACGAGGAAACGCTGATGCGATACGCCGGCGCGGCCGCCGCATGAACCGGACTCCCGCCCCCGCCGCGCCCGCGCCGCGGTCCCTCGCCGGCAAGGACGCGTTCCGGCAGGCCAGCATCCTGCTCGGTTGCCTGTCGCTGTTCGTGGTCTTCTCGCTTCTGACGAGCAGCTTCTACCAGCCGGCGAACCTCGTCGACATCATGCTGCAATCCGCCATCAACGCCGTGATCGCGGTCGGCATGACCCTCGTCATCATGACGCGCGGCATCGACCTGTCGGTGGGCTCGATCGTGGGTCTGTCGAGCATGGTCGCGGCCGACGTGGCCAACCACAACATGCTGGCCGGGATCGCGGCCGGCGTCGGGGTCGGGCTTGCCTGCGGGGCGATCAACGGCATCCTGATCGCCAAGCTCAAGCTGCCGGACTTTATCGTCACCCTCGGCACGTTGAGCGTGTTTCGCGGCGCCGCCCTGATCTACACCAACGGCCAGCCCATCTACGGCCTGCCGCAGGAGTTCCGCGACGCGTTCGCGGGCCAGTGGCTGGGCATCCCGACGCCGGTGCTGCTCGCGATCCTCATCGCGGCGCTGGGGTTCTTCGTCGTGCGGTTCACCGCGCTTGGCGAGCAGATCATCGCGGTCGGCGGCAACGAGGAAGCCGCGCGCCTCTCGGGCATCGACATCGATCGAGTCAAGATCACCGTCTATACGCTCTCGGGTCTGCTCTCGAGCCTCGCCGGCTTCGTGCTGATCGCCCGCATCGGTGCGGCCGAGCCGATCGGCGGCAACGGCTTCGAGCTTCAGGCCATCGGCTCGGCCGTGATCGGCGGTGCCAGCCTCTTCGGCGGCATCGGCAATCCGCTCGGCTCGATCGTCGGCGCCCTGACGCTCGGCGGGCTTCAGAACGGGCTGACGCTGATGAACGTGCCCTCGTTCTGGCAATATGTCGCCTCGGGCGTGGTCGTGATCCTCGCGGTCTATGTCGATCGACTGGCACGGCCGCGGCGGTGAGCCCCGCTCAGGCGGGGCGGAACCGTTCTTCCATCTCATGGCGCAGGTCCACGACGTCGCGGTCGTGGATCAGTTCGACATCGTCGTAACTGACGATCTGATCCTTCTTGACGGCCCGCTTGAGCTTGACGTTCTGCGCAAGGCCCATCGGCAGGGCTCGCAGGCGCAAGCTCCGGCTCGCCGGGATGGCGTTGGCCCAGACCGCGAAGCCGCCCTCCCCGTCCAGCACCTCCCCGGCCCCCATGTCGTGCTTGGCCGTTGCCACGGCATCGCCGCGGAAGTCCTTCGCGGATCCCGTGGGCTCGCCGCGCAGGACGGCGGACAGCACGCTGACCGACGTCTCGAGGCCGATGATGTGGAAGGGGCGCCACATCGAACCATACCAGCCGGACGGGTCCGTCAGCAGACCGTATTGCTTGAAGCACCCGCGCGTATATTCGTTGTGCGCCTTGAAGGTGACGAACACCCCATAGCGGATGTTGTTCATCACCTCGCGGCCATCGGGCTCCTGGCTGGCCGCGATGTCGACGAGGCCGGCGCGCGCCATCCTGCCGCCGTCGGCGGCGGGGCGAAACACCGTCGCGAGGTCGTGCACGCCGGCCGGCGGGAACGCCAGACCGTCCTCCGGACAGTCGAGACCGGTGCCATTGGCCACTGCCGCCATCTCGATGGCGGCCTTCGTGCCGTCGGTGAACGAGTTGTACATCTTCGGGTTGAAGTCGCCCCTGGCGACTTCCTCCTCGCTCCAGCCGAAGAATCCCCAAACCGTGTCCGGAGTGGAGTAGCGGTAGCGCGGCTCGAAGTTCATGCCCTTGCCGGCTGCCGTCAGTTCGAAGCCGCAGGCTCGAACCCAGTCCACCAGTTCGCAGATCAGCGCCGGCTGGTCGCCATAGGCCATGGAATAGATCAATCCCTTGGCGCGCGCCTTCTCGGCCAGGATCGGTCCCACCATCACGTCGGCCTCGACGTTGACCATGACGATATGCTTGCCGCTCTCGATGGCCGCGAGGGCGTGCCGTGTGCCGGCGACGGGATGACCCGTCGCCTCGATGACGCAGTCGATCTCGGCGCAGGCCAACATGTCGGCGACATCCTCGGTGACGAAGGTCCCGCCGGTCTTCAGGGCCTCGCCGGCGCTTCGTGCCGAATAACGCTCCTCCGGCCAGCCGACGCGGGCCATGGACTGCCGCGCCCGCGACACCGCGAGGTCGGCCACAACGACCATGTGAAGGCCCTCGATCTTCTGGACCTGGGACAGCACCATGGAGCCGAATTTCCCGGCTCCGATCAGGCCGACGCGAACCGGACGGCCTTGGGCCGCGCGCTGCAAAAGCATGGTTGAAAGGTTCATGGCTTCTCTCTGGGACCGCGATGCGGCTTGCGCATGGTGAAGCCGCCAGGACGCGGGACGGAGGCACGCATCGCGGATCGCTCCCGCACGCCGCGCCTCGATGGAAGGCGACAAGGGACTTTGCTGGGCGATGGGGCTGCATCCGCCGGGCGTGGTGCGGCTCGCCGACGCCACCCGTCAAGACGTAGTGGAAAGCCGTCGCTCAGAGCAATTTAGAAGCACAGCCCGAATGTTTAGCGGAGCTAACGACCTATGGATCGGCCGCGGGAGCAGGCAGCCGGAGCACCGAGTCAGAGCACTCCGCCATCGACCGCGAGGGTGCTGCCGGTGATGTAGGACGCGTCGTCCGACACCAGGAAGGTCACGGCTGCCGCGATCTCTTCCGGCTGCGCCATGCGTCCCAGCGACGTCTGCGCCTTGACCAACACTTCCGGAGGAAGATTCTGGAGAGCCGGGGGTGTATAGAGCTTGCCGTACTCCTTGGCCATGTTGGTGGCGGTGCCGCCCGGCGCAACCGCGTTGATGGTAATCCCGCGCTCGCCGAACTCCGGCGCCAGGTTCATCACCATCGCGGAGACGGCGGCTTTGCTTGCGGCATAGAGCGTGTGGTGGAAGATCCTCGACACGGCATTGACGGAGGACGTCATGACGATGCGCCCGCCTGAGGGGAGATGAGGCGACGTTGTTTGTGCGGCGA
>CAXSEU010000376.1:0-3760 GCA_964236485.1 uncultured Lichenihabitans sp.
GGTCGTGCGGATGGGTGAGGGAGGCCACCATGAGGAACGGCCGCTGGTCCTTTGCCCGAACATGATCGTAGATGGCCCGCTCGGCCGCGAAGGCGACCTCCTCGTCGAAGTCGCTCTGGTTGGTGCGCACGCACGGTCCCGCGTCCGTCACCGACGACATGTTGTGGTACCAGCTCGGCCGCTCGATCGGATGCGCCCAGTCGGGCGTCCAGCCGTAATCGGCCGGGTAGATGTCGGTCGTCAGGCGCTCCTCGAAGCCGTGCATCTGGTCGGGGCCGCAGAAATGCATCTTGCCGCTGAGAATGGTGCGATAGCCGAGCCGCCTCAGGTAATGGGCGAAGGTCGGCAGGTCGGCGCGGAACTCGGCCGCGTTGTCATAGCCGCCGGTCCGCGAGGGCAGCGAGCCGGTCATGAAGGCGGTGCGCGAGGGCGAGCAGAGCGGCGAGTTGCAATAGGCGCTCTCGAACACGACGCCGCGGGCGGCGAGGCGCCCGATGTGGGGCGCCTTGACGAAATCGTAGCCGTGGATCGGCAGGAAGGCGGGCGCCAGCTGATCGACCATGACGATGAGGATATTGCGCTTGCCCGACATCACCCGACCCCTCGATTGGCGGTGACGGAGGACACCATCCGGTCGCTGGACAGGCTCACCTCTGGGCGATGATTATTGCCTCGGGTGCGACCGTCCCCGGCCGATGCGAGGCAACCGCGCGCCACATGATTTTGCGCGAGGCGGCGGCCCCTGGACTCTGTAGCGCGGGCCGGGGCGCCATGCGCCGCGTGAACGATGGTCGCAGAGGCTTTTCCGGACGGCACGCGCGAGACCTTGCTGTTCCTGGCCGTCGCGGGTTCGCGGTGCCGGTCTTCTCCCGGCTGCGGGTCTCCCCGGTACTCGCCTTCCTTCTGGCCGGTGTCATCTTGGGGCCCTGCGGGCTCGGCACGCTGGCGGATCTGGCGCGGCGGTTTCCGATGCCGGCCCTGCAAGCCTCGTCCTGGCTCGAGCGGATTCTTTCGAGCCTCGCCATTACGGATTCCGCCCGTATCGGGACCATGGCCGACCTCGGCGTGGTCTTCCTGCTCTTCATGGTCGGGCTCGAACTTTCCTTCCAGAGGCTGTCGCGCATGCGCCGGCTGGACACGATCGAGTGGCAGCTCGTCGTCGCCGCGACCTTTAGCATGATGATCGTCCCGGTCCTGGCGCGCCTCGGTGAGCGCCTCGCGAGGGTCCGGAAGCCGGACACCACGGAGGCCTTCGAGCCGCCCCCGAGAGCGGCGAGAGCGAGGCCGTCCTCGTCGATATCGGGGTGCCGATGGGTTATGTCATCGCCTCCATCCATGCCAAGCGCGACGAGTTCCGCAAACTGCTGAACGAGCCGAGGACCGATGGCGCGAACGTCGCGCCATCCGGCGCGCCACGAAGACACGCAAAACCATGGTTCGACAGGTCGATCCTTCATAAGGTAGGCTAAGGCGAATCTTAGGGCGCGATCATGATCACCATGCACAGCAGGAGCGACGCCATGCCGGTGACGCCGGGTGACGGCGCACCGGAGAGCCTGCCCGTTGGCACGGTGTGGATCGATCTCTTCAACGTGACCGGGGAGGAGGCGGCCTTGGTCGAGCACCTGAGCGGCCTGAGGCTGCCCAGTGCCGAGCGCCTGGCCGAGGTCGAGACCTCGAGCCGCCAGTCGGTGGACGGCGACGCGCTCATCATGTCGACCCCCGTGATCTATCGCGACCATGGCGAGGTGTTCACGACGCCGGTCGGATTCGTGCTCACCAGCAAACTCCTGGTGACGCTGCGCACGGAGGACCTCAGATCCTTCGCCGACCTGGTCGAGCGCGTCCGCAGCCACGAGGTCGGACCCCTGGCCGATGGCTGCGACGCTTTCCTGGGGCTGCTCGACGCGGTCGTGGATCGCATGGCGGACGGAATGGAAGGCGTCGGCGCCGACCTCAACAGGGTGTCGAGCAACATCTTCAACAGCCGCGCCGACGGCTCGCTCAACAAGCCGAACAAGATCGAACAGCGGCTTCAAGAGATCCTGCAGCTCATCGGCCGCAGCGGCGACATCACCGCCCACGCCCGCGACAGCCTTCTCGGGCTCAGCCGCATGCTGGCCTTCGTCAGCGCCAACGCGGAGCGACATCTCTCGCCCGACATCAGTCGGCGCCTCGACACCGTCCGGCTCGACGTCGCATCGTTGAACGATTACGAAAGCCACCTGACCGACAAGGTGCAGTTTCTGCTCGACTCGACGCTGGGTTTCATCAACATCGAGCAGAACCGCAGCTTCAAGCTGCTCACCATCGCCTCCGTGATCGGCATCCCGCCGACCTTCGTGGTCGGACTCTATGGCATGAACTTCAAGAACATGCCGGAACTCGACTGGGCCTATGGATACCAGTGGGGCTTGTTGCTGACGTTTCTCAGCATCGTCGTTCCGGTGGTCTGGCTGCGCCGGAAAGGATGGTTTTGAGCATCCGCCGGCCGGCACGGGATCGCCTTGCCGCGGAACCCTGCTAAAGAGTGTGAGGCAATCAAACCTCGTGGGGGACCAGCCCCACGACGTGGAGACAGACGCGATGAGATGGGAAGACGCTCCGAGGTCCAGCAACATCGAGGATCGTCGTGGCCAGGACGGGGGTGGGGGTGGGGGCGGGGGCTTCAGCTTGCCGATGGGGGGCGGCGGGCTCGGCATCGGCGCCATCATCATCCTCTCCATCATCGGCTACGCGACGGGGATCGATCCGCGAATCCTGATCGGCGGTGCCCAGATCCTCACGGGCAACGGCGGGTCGTCCCAGTACACCCAGGATCCTTACGATCAGCCGCAAGCCCAGCCGCGCCAGAACCAGGCTCCGGCGTCCCAGGGGAGCGCCACCCAGCCCACCGACCAGATGGGTGATTTCGTCTCCTCGGTGCTGGGAGAAACCGAAGCCGTCTGGAGCGACGTTCTGCCGGCGCAAAAGGGTGTCGACTACGTCAAGCCGCGCCTCGTGCTCTACAGCGGGGTCACCCGCTCGGGCTGCGGGCAGGCGCAATCGGCGATGGGGCCCTTCTACTGCCCGATCGATCGAAAGGTCTATCTCGACATGGCGTTCTTCAACGACATGAAGCGCAAGCTCGGCGGGGGCGGCGACTTCGCCTATGCCTACGTGATCGCGCACGAGATCGGCCACCACGTGCAGAACCTCCTGGGAATCCTGCCCCGCGCCCACCAGGCGCAGGAAGAGGCGGACCAGCAGGGCGCCAACGCGATTTCGGTGCGGCTCGAACTGCAAGCCGATTGCCTGGCGGGCGTCTGGGCCGCCAATGCCGACCAGAAATATCACATCCTGGAGCAGGGTGACATCGACAAGGCGCTCTCCACCGCCTCTGCGATCGGCGACGACCGCCTGCAGAAGGCCTCGCAGGGCTACGCGGTTCCGGACAGCTTCACCCACGGCTCCTCCGCCCAGCGACAGCAATGGTTCGTGACCGGTGTGAAAAGCGGCAAGGTCGACGCCTGCAACACCTTCGCGCAGCGATAGGCGGGGACTCGCCTGTGGCCACGACCGATCCCGGCCGGAATTTCGTTCCCCTCGGCATTGCGATCCTGACCGTGTCGGATACTCGACAGCTCGCCGAGGATCGCTCCGGCGACACGCTGGTCGAACGCCTGACCGGGGCCGGGCACCGCCTCGCGGGACGCGGGATCGTCCCGGACGATCGGGAAGCCATCGCGGCGGCGGTGACGGCCTTCGTGGCCAAGCCGGA
>CAXSEU010000377.1:0-3758 GCA_964236485.1 uncultured Lichenihabitans sp.
GGTATGCGGTCGGCATGCCGGTCGGTTGCCGCCTGGCCTTTCCGTTCCTTGCCAAGGTCAAGTCCTGGACGGAAGTCGGCGACGCGAAGATCCGGTTCGAGGATGCCCGGGGACAGGACCTCCTGGCCTTCGAGCCGGGCGCCGGCACCCAGCTCACCGGCACCGGCCCGGAAGGCCAGGTTCTGCACCTCGACTCCGTCGGCCAGCACCGGGCCGTGATCCTGAAGGCGGCGGCCCGATCAGGGCCCGCGACCGAGACGCCCACGAAGGCGAGCAAGCCCGAGGTCGTGAAGCCCAGGCTGCCCGCCCCCACGGTGGTTGACATGGTCGGTCATTACGCGGTCCTGCGCAAGCTCGGCAAGGACACCGGCTGCATGGTCACGCTGGACGAGAAGGCGCATGGACCGAAGGGTGCCCTGAAGGCCAACCTGGCCCCAGCCTGCCGCGACCAGGGCATCGTGATCTTCGATCCGGTTGGATGGCAGCTGCAGGCCGGCCAGCTCGTCCTCGTCGCGCGCAAGGGCCATAGCGCCAAGTTCGACCTTGGGTCCGATGGCACCTGGACCAAGGACGCGAAGGAAGGCGCCAGCCTGTCGCTGAAGAAGATGGGGCAGTGAGCGCGGATCTCACGGCCCCTTGAGCCTCACGCCGCGCAGGCCAGAAAGCCCGTCCTGATCTGCTCCTTCGGCAGGTCGCGGCCGATGAAGACGATCTTCGACAAGCGCTTCTCGTCGGGTTTCCAGTCGCGCTGGGCATCACCGTCGAGCATCATGTGCACTCCCTGGAACACGAAGCGCTTGCCCTCGCCCTTGAAGGCCAAAATGCCCTTGGAGCGCAGGATCTTGCCACCCTCCCGCTGAACGAGGTCGTTCAGCCAGGGCATGAACTTCTGTGCGTCGACGTCGCCCTCGTGGACGATCGAAACCGATTCCATGTCCTCGTCGTGGTAGTGCTTCAACCCGCCGTGATCGTGATGGGCATGATGGTGATGGTCTCCATCGTGATGGTGATCGTGATCGTGATCGTCCACCTCGAGGAAGCCGGGCTCGATCTCGAGGATCCGGTCGAGATCGAAGGCGTTGCGGCCCAGCACGGCGTCGAGCGGTACCGCGCAGCGCTGCGTCTTGTGCAGCTTGGCGTAGGGGTTGATCGCCCGGATACGCGCCTCGACTTCGCGCAGTTCCGCCGGCTCGACGAGGTCCGTCTTGTTCAGCACGATGACGTCTGCGAAGGCGATCTGGTTCTTGGCTTCCGGGGCATCCTTCAGCCTGGCGCTCAGCCATTTGGCATCCGCCACCGTAACGACGGCGTCGAGCCGGGCGGCGTCCTTCACGTCCTGATCGACGAAGAACGTCTGGGCCACCGGAGCAGGATCCGCGAGGCCGGTGGTCTCGAGGATGATGGCGTCGAACTTGCCGCGCCGCTTCATCAATCCTTCGAGGATGCGGATGAGGTCGCCGCGTACGGTGCAGCAGATGCAGCCGTTGTTCATCTCGAAGACTTCCTCGTCGGCCCCGACCACGAGTTCGTTGTCGATGCCGACCTCGCCGAACTCGTTGACGATCACGGCGTATTTCTTGCCGTGTTGTTCGGTCAGGATGCGGTTCAGCAACGTCGTCTTGCCGGCGCCGAGGTATCCGGTGAGCACCGTTACGGGTATCTTGTCCATGCTGATCTCCACGGGCGCGGTGACGAGCACCGATGCCCAGTTCGGGTTGCCGGGATATCGTGACCCAGCCACCCGGACGAAAGGGGGCGGCAAGGTGCCGACACCCGCGTCATCAGAGCGGGCCGACGATCTTGCGCAACTCGTCCCGGAAGGCGCCCGCGAGATCGGGCCGCGACAGGGCGTAGGCCACGTTGGCGGCCAGGAAGCCGATCTTCGAGCCGGTGTCGTAGGTCTTGCCGTCGAACCTCACCCCATGGAACGGCTGATGCCCGATCAGCTTGATCATGGCGTCAGTGAGCTGGATCTCGCCGCCGGCGCCCTTCTCTCCCTTCTCCAATCCATCAAAGACGCTTGGATCGAGGATGTAGCGGCCCGAGATGATGGAGGTGGAGGGTGCCTTGTCGGCCGGCGGCTTTTCCACCATGCCGGTGATCTCGAAGGAATGTCCCTTGTCCTCGCCGATCGACACCACCCCGTATTTGCTGGTCTCCTCGACGGGCACCTCCTCGACCGCGATGACGTTGCCGCCATATTGCTCGTAGGCCTCGATGCACTGAGCCAGGCACCGTGTGCCGAGCCCGCCGGGAAGCGTGATCATGTCGGGCAGGAGCACGGCGAAGGGCTCGTCGCCGATGATCTCCCGGGCGCACCAGACCGCGTGCCCGAGGCCCAGCGGGTCCTGCTGGCGGGTGAAGCTCGTGGCCCCCGCCTTGGGCAGGTCGGCCATGAGTTCATCGTATTCCCTGGTCTTGCCGCGCCGCTTCAGCGTGTCCTCGAGCTCGTAGGCGCGATCGAAATGGTCTTCGATCACCGCCTTGTTGCGGCCCGTCACGAAGACGAAATGCTCGATGCCGGCTTCGCGGGCCTCGTCAACCACGTGCTGAAGAACCGGGCGGTCGACGACGGTCAGCATTTCTTTCGGCATGGATTTCGTCGCCGGAAGGAAGCGCGTGCCGAGGCCCGCGACGGGGAATACCGCTTTTCGGATCTTTCTCATGAGGGTTTCCAGCTAGGAACGGCGACGGGATCCGCGCCATACAACGCGGCAAGAGGCAATCTTCTTCAATCGTCTTGAGCTAAACCATAGTGATGGCGAGTGGGAAGCCTCGGGGTCGGGAACCGGGTCGAGGAAAGGAGCTTCAGATGGCGGTGTTGGTCACGGGGGGTGCGGGTTATATCGGCAGCCACATGGTACTCGAACTTCTCGACGCGGGTGAGGAGGTCGTCGTGGTCGATAACCTCTCGACCGGCTTTCGGGCCGCGATCCCTGAAGGTGTGACCCTGACGATCGGCGATTTCGGCGACGCGGCGATGATGGAGCGCCTGATCAGGGATCGGGGTGTCGACGCCATCGTGCATTTCGCGGACAAGATCGTGGTGCCGGCATCGGTGTCCGATCCGCTCGGCTACTACCTCAACAACACCAGCAACGCGCGCACGCTCATCGACGTGGCGGTCAAGACCGGCGTGAAGCACTTCATCTTTTCCTCGACAGCGGCGGTTTATGGAGAGACGGACCTGGGCGCCGTGAGCGAGGACCGCGCCACAGCTCCCGTCTCGCCTTATGGCCGCTCGAAGCTGATGGTCGAGTGGATGCTCGACGATACGGCGCGGGCGCATGACCTGGGATTCGTGGTGCTGCGCTATTTCAACGTGGCGGGCGCGGACCCCAAGGGCCGGGCCGGTCAGTCGACCCGCAACGCCACCCATCTGATCAAGGTCGCGGTGCAGACCGCCCTCGGCCGCCGGCCCTCGATGGAGATTTTCGGCACCGACTACCCCACGCCGCACGGCACCTGCCTGCGGGACTACATCCAGGTCACGGACCTCGTGCGGGCCCATGTGGACGGATTGCGCTACCTTCGCGGCGGCGGCGCGAGCCTGGTGTGCAATTGTGGGTACGCCAAGGGCTATTCGGTGCGGGAGGTCGTCGATGTCGTCAAGGCTGTCTCCGGCGTCGACTTCGACGTCAAGGTTTCGCCCCGCCGGCCCGGCGACCCGGCCGCCATCGTGGCGTCGAACGACCGGATCCGCCAGGCGCTTGGCTGGGTCCCGCAACTCGGCGGGCGCCCTGGCGCTGCTCGGCGTG
>CAXSEU010000378.1:0-3757 GCA_964236485.1 uncultured Lichenihabitans sp.
CGCCCGCGGGCTCGCGGTCATCGTCGTGTCCTCCGAACCGGAGGAACTGCCGGGGCTGTGCGACCGCGTCCTGGTGATGGCCGAGGGCCGCATCGTCGACAGCCTCGAGGGCGATGCCATCAGCCGCGATGGCATCGTGGCGGCAAGCTACCGGCACGCCGAAGAAAACAGGATCACGGCCTGATGTGGGCCATGTCCCCGGGCAAGAACGTATGAGCGCCCAGGCCCTTCCGCCTCCAGGCGCGCCGCCGGCCGGCGCGGGCGACGGTCTCCGGACGGTGCTGGCCCTCTTCGCCAAATATGGAACGATCGCCGGTCTCGCGGTCATGATCGTCGCGTTTTCGGTGATGGCCCCCGCCGCCTTTCCGAGTGTCGGCAACGCCCTCAACGTGCTCAACCAGGCCTCCCTCGGGATGATCATCGCGGGCGGCCTGACCGTCACGGTCATCGTCGGGGAACTCGACCTCAGCGTCGGTTTCCTGGCGAGCTTCGCCGGGGTTCTGGTGGTCGGCCTCATCGTCGACAATGGCTTGCCGGTGCCGCTGGCCATCGCCCTCGTCACCGGCATGGGCGTCTTCCACGGCTTCATCAACGGCTTGATCGTGACCAAGCTCGGCGTCAATTCCGTCATCGCGACGCTCGGGACCGGCACCATCATCGTCGGCTTCAGCTTCGCCTATTCGGCCGGCGCACCCATCGCCTTCGGGGTCCCGGACAGCTTCACCGACATCTCCCTGGGGCGGTTTCTCGGCCTGCCCCACAACGTGCTCATCATGGCGGCCTTGATCTTCGGCCTGTGGCTGCTGGTCGAGCGAACCTCGTTCGGCCAGAGCCTGCAGGCCGTCGGAGGCAACAAGGTCGCGGCCCGGTTGAGCGGCATCCCGGTCGACCGGACCAAGATCGTCGCCTTCATGATCGCGGGCGGCTGCGCGGCGCTGACCGGAATCCTGCTCGCCTCGGCGCTGGGGAGCGGCACCACCAGCGCGGCGGACAGCTATCTCCTGACCGCCTTCGCGGCCGTGTTCCTCGGGTCGGCCACCCTGCGCGACGGCGAGTTCCACATCGTCGGCACCCTGTTCGGCGCACTGATCATCGCCATCGGGTTCAATGGGCTGGCGGCGCCCCCACGTTCTACCAATACGTCCTGCAAGGCGCGATCCTGATCGTCGCGGTGGGATTGTCGAGCCTGTCCCGGCGCTTCGCGGAAGCCTGATCCTGCCATCGCACAGAGGAAGCCCATGAGCACCGTCGATGCGCTACCCTCCTGGGAGGTCCATGTCGTCGAATATGCCCGCAGCCACCGGCAGGCGATGGCGAGTCTCGTGTTCGGAACCTTCGAGGAGCCGCCCGTCGACGTGCCGTTCAGCTTCGTCGTAGCGCGCCGGCCGGGCCGGGTGGTGCTGGTCGATTGCGGCTTCATGAAAGAGAAGCGCGGACTGAGCATGGCGGAAAAGTTCGCCATCCCGAACTGGGTTTCCCCGCTGCGCATGCTGGCCGCACTCGGCGTCGCGGCCGAAGACGTGACCGACATCGTGCTGTCGCATGCCCATTTCGATCACATGGGATCGATCGATCAGTTCCCTCGGGCGCAGCTCTACCTGCAGAAGAGCGAGATGCTGAGCTGGGTCGAGATCCTCGCTTTGCCCAAGCGATTCTCGTTCCTGTCCGAGGTTCTAAACCCCGACGATCTGCTCGCCGCCATGGCGGCGAGCATCGGGCATCGCCTGACGCTGATCGAAGGCGACAAGGACGATCTGCTTCCGGGGCTGCACGTCAGGCTCGCACCCGGCCATACGATGGGGCAGCAATTCATCCTCCTCGACACCGCCAAAGGACGTTACGCCGTGTCGGGGGACTGCATCTACAGCGCGCGCAACATCACGGGTCGCGACGACTGCGGATGCTATCTGCCCTTGGGCGCGGGGATCGGCAGCGTCTGGGATCAGCTGAAATCGATCGACCGGTTGAACGAGCATGTCGGGGGCGACCTCTCCCGCATCATCATCCTGCACGATTTCGCCCGCTGGACAGGCCATACCCAAGTGGCCGAGGTCGAGGGGTTCGGCATATTCAAGGTCTGCTGACGCGCGAGCCCTTCGATCCCGGAACCCGGGCGAGCCACTCCGGTTCCGGGCGAGCGCAACGTCAGCCCGCGTCGCTGGCGCCGATCTCGCCGGCCAGCGCCGGTCCAGCGGCCTCGCGCTTCGCCGGGCTCTTGGCAACCGATAGGGCGTGCAGCGCCTCCGCCACCAAGGGGTCGAGCCCCGCCGGCTTCGCGTCGGCGTGGGCGAGAAGGTCGCGACGCATCGCCGGAGCCCAGAACGACCGGATGTGGTCGTGGATGCCCGCGACGGCTTCCTCATGCGGATAGGACCTGAAGAAGGCGGCGATCTCGTTCGCCATCCGCTCCAGCTTGGCGCCCTTGTCGATCATTCGGCCGCATCCAGCTGGGCGATGCGGGTGAGGCTGAAATCCTCCTCGTAGAACTTCGCCTGCCAATCGGACGGCCGGTTGGTCCGCCGCACCTGCACGGCCGTGACCTTGTATTCCGGACAATTGGTGGCCCAATCGGAATAGTCCGTGGTGATGACGTTAGCGCCGGTCTTGGCGTGGTGGAAGGTGGTGTAGACGACCCCCGGCTGCATGCGCTCGCTGATCCGCGCCTTGATGGAGATGTCGCCCGAGCGGCTTTCGAGCGCCACGAGGTCGCCATCGACGATGCCGCGCAGTTCCGCGTCGAAGGGGTGGATTTCCAGCACGTCCTCCTCGTGCCAGCGCGAATTTTCGGTGCGGCGCGTCTGCGCCCCGACGTTGTACTGCGACAGGATGCGCCCTGTGGTGAGGATCAGCGGGAAGCGCGCGCCCGTGCGCTCCTCGGTCGCGACGAACTCGGTGATCATGAACTTGCCGAGGCCGCGCACGAACCGGTCGACGTGCATCATCGGCGTACCGTTCGGCGCCGCGGCGTTGCAGGGCCATTGGATGGAGCCGAGTTCATCGAGTTTGGCGTAGGAGACGCCCGCGAAGGTCGGCGTCAGGGCGGCGATCTCGTCCATGATCTCGGAGGGGTGATTATATGACATCGGGTAGCCGAGGGCCTCGGACAGCAGGGCCGTCGCTTCCCAGTCGCCGTAGCCGCCGAGCGGTGCCATCACCTTGCGCACGCGGCTGATGCGCCGCTCGGCATTGGTGAAGGTGCCGTCCTTCTCGAGGAACGAGGCGCCCGGCAGGAAGACATGCGCGTATTTCGCGGTCTCGTTGAGGAACAGGTCCTGCACGACGACGCATTCCATGGCCCGCAGCCCCGCCGTGACATGCTGCGTGTCCGGATCGGACTGGGCCGGATCCTCGCCCTGGATATAGATGCCCTTGAAGCGGCCCTCGACCGCCTCATCGAGCATGTTGGGAATGCGAAGTCCCGGCTCGTCCTGTAGCGTGACGCCCCAGAGGCTCTCGAACATCTCGCGCGTCGCGTCGTCCGACACATGGCGGTAGCCGGGCAGTTCGTGCGGGAAGGAGCCCATGTCGCAGGACCCTTGGACGTTGTTCTGGCCGCGCAGCGGGTTCACGCCGACGCCGGGCCGGCCGATATTGCCGGTCGCCATGGCGAGGTTGGCCATGCCCATCACCATGGTGGAGCCCTGGCTGTGTTCCGTCACGCCGAGGCCGTAGTAGATGGCGCCATTGCCCCCCGTGGCGTAGAGGCGTGCGGCGGCCCGCAGGTCGGCGGCCGGCACGCCGCTCACGGCCTCCGTTG
>CAXSEU010000379.1:0-2367 GCA_964236485.1 uncultured Lichenihabitans sp.
GCTCGCCCGCTTCGATTTCGCGGCGCGGGAGTGGATCGGCCTCGTCGCCTACCGGCTGACCGGCAAGATCTCCTCGGTTTTCCCGGCACCCTGACCGTGAGAGGGCGGGGCGCACCATCGCGGTCGTGAATGGGACGGATCAATAAAACGCGCTTGCCTGGCGGGGGCCTCCCCTCCAGACTTGCGAGGTTCGTCTCGGGGCCCCTCCATGCGTCTTCATCTCGTCGTCGGCAACAAGGCCTATTCGTCGTGGTCGCTCCGGCCGTGGATCCTGCTGAAGCATTTCGGCATTCCGTTCGAGGAGACGGTGATCGCCATGTACCGGCCGACGACCCGTGCCGAGATGCTGGAACATGGCCCGACCGGAAAGGTGCCGGTGTTGCACGCGGACGACATCACCGTCTTCGAATCGCTCGCCATCGTGGAGTTCGTCGCCGAAGCCTTTCCGGAGAAGCCGATCTGGCCGGCGGACCGGAAGGCGAGGGCCTTGGCCCGCTCGCTCTCGGCCGAGATGCACGCGGGCTTCGTCAAGCTTCGGCAGGTCTGTTCGACGAATTTCCGCCGTGAGCCGAAGCCGCCCATCGTCGGCATCGCCCCTGAGGTTCGGGCCGACATCGACCGCATCGAGGCCGCCTGGGCATCGGCGCGCCACGACTTCGGCCAGGCGGGGCCCTTCCTTTTCGGTGAATTCTCCGCCGCCGACGCCATGTTCGCGCCGGTGGTCAATCGCTTCCACGCCTATGCGATCGAGGTCGGCCCGGAGACGCGGTTCTATATGGACGCCGTCATGGCCCTGCCGGCCTGGCAGGCCTGGATCGCCGACGGCAAGGCCGAGCCTTGGACGATCGAGGAATACGAAGGGATTTGATGCGGCGTGGCGCCGCAACGGGAACCTGTGGTCAATATCCCGGGATGCTTGCCTCGGCGGCCCTGTGGCCTATGACACGCCCATGCCGCTTCACATCATCAAACTCTGCGTCGGTGCCGACTCGGTCGATGACCTGAAGCAATGGATCGGGGCGCGCCTGACTGAGCAGCGGCGCGCCGGCCAGCCCGAAGAGCATAAGCACACCACCCGGATGATGCCGAAACGGCGGGAGGAGGTGCTCGACGGCGGCTCCCTCTACTGGGTCATCAAGGGCGAGATCGCGGTCCGGCAGGCTTTGATCGACCTGCGCCCCTTCACGGACCGGCAGGGCATCGGGCGCTGCGACTTGGTTCTCGAACATTGTCTCGTCGAGGTCGAGACGCGGCCGCGCAAGGCCTTCCAGGGTTGGCGCTACCTGCCGGAGCATGAGGCGCCGCCGGACGTCGGCTCGGGACCGGCGGCCTTGGCGGCCTTCCCGGAACCTCTCCGGCGGGAGTTGCGGAACCTCGGATTGATCTGAATGGAGCGGTCCGGGCCTGTATCACCGGGGGGCGACGCTCCTCCCCCGCCGCCGGTCGCCGCCGGGGTGATGACCGGCATCGGCCTCACGGCGGGCGGCTACGCGCTCTTTGCCATTCAGGACGCCTCGGTGAAGTGGCTGGTCGAGACCTATGCGGTGCCGCAGGTCTTGTTCCTGCGCTCCGTCGTCATCATGGCGGTGGCGCTGGCCTTCGGGCGCCGCCGGGCGGTGCTGGACCTCGCGCGGAGCCGGAGGAAGTCCGCCCTCCTGGTGCGGGCCGGCCTCATCCTGGCAGCCTGGCTGCTCTATTACACGGCGTCGCGCCGGATGGGTCTTGCCGAACTGACGACGCTCTACTTCTCCGCCCCGATCATGGCCGTCGCCTTGGCGGCCATGATCCTGAAGGAGCGCGTCGATGCGAGCCGCTGGGCCGCCGCGGTCCTCGGCTTCTGCGGTACGGCGATCGCCGCCGGGCCTTTCGGATCGATGCAGGCGGTGCCCGCCGCTTCTGCGCTCGCCGCCGCCGGTTGCTGGGCCATGAGCACCATCCTGGTCCGCTGGATCGGCCGATCCGACAGCACGTCCACCCAGATGCTGGCCAGCAACGGACTCTTCGTCCTCGCCTGCCTGCCGAGCCTGCTGTGGTTCTGGAAGACGCCGGACGCCTTCGGTCTGGCGCTGATGCTGGGTCTCGGGCTCACCAGCGGCATCGGCCAGTACATGCTTTTCGAGGGCTTTCGCTATGCCCCGGCCTCGGTCGTGGCGCCGTTCGAATATACCGGGCTTGTCTGGGCCTTTATCTATGGCTACGCCATCTGGGGAGACGTCCCGCACTGGCAGGTCTTCGCAGGCGCGGCGCTGATCGCCGCGAGCAGTCTCGGGTTGATCTGGTCGGAACGTCGGAGAGCCCAGAGGGCCGCTCCGGCATAGGCAACGAACGGGAGGAGCGTCCGACCATGACCCACACAGGAATCGCCCT
>CAXSEU010000379.1:2377-3455 GCA_964236485.1 uncultured Lichenihabitans sp.
GGCGCCGGCTCGGGCATCGGGGAAGCGGTGGCTGTGGCGCTCGGCGCCGCCGACTACACGGTCGTGCTCACCGGCAGACGGGCCGAACAGCTTCAGCGGGTCGCGGGCATGATCGGGCCGAAGGCGCTGGCGGTCCCGTCCGACCTTACGGAGCCGGCTTCCGTGGCGGCGCTCTTCGCGGAGGTGAAGCGGAGCTTCGGCCGGCTCGACCTGCTGTTCAACAACGCCGGCACCAATGCGCCGGCGATCCCGCTCGAGGAACTGTCGGTCGAGCAGTGGACGAGTGTCATCGACACCAATGTCACCGGGGTCTTCTTCTGCACTCATGGAGCGTTCTGGCTGATGAGTGAACCGATTGCGTGCGTCCACCATGCCTCGGCCGAATTCCTCCCCCTATACGGCCTCCAAACATGCCGTCGCCGGCCTGACGCGTACCGCGTCCCTCGACGGGCGGAAGTACGACATCGCGGTGGGGCAGATCGACATCGGCAATACCGCGACCCCGATGGCGTCCAGGATGCAGCACGGCGTGTTGCAGGCGGATCTTTCGGTCAAGCCCGAGCCGACCTTCGACGTCAGGCATGTGACGGAAGCCGTCGTCTTCATGGCCGGACTGCCGCTCGACGCCAACGTGCAGTCGCTCACCATCATGGCGACCAAGATGCCCTACGTCGGCCGGGGGTGATCCGGAGGAACAGCGGCTTGCTGCGCTTCGTTTCCTGCAGCATGGTGTCTCGACGGTCGACACCGAGGATGGGTCGTCCGATGCGAGCAATGGAGTTTCGGCTTGGATCGTCCGACCGTCCTGATGCCCCACCCCATGCCGGACCTGGTGGTCCGAGGCCTTGACGGCGCGGTGTCTCTGGTGAAGCTTTGGGAAGCCGAAAATCGCGAGGCGGCCCTGGCCGAGGTCGCGGGCGAGGTCCGCGCTATCGCGACCGCCGGCCACGACAGCCCGGTCGACGCCGATCTGATGCAGCGGCTGCCCCGGCTCGAACTGGTGGCGAATTTCGGCGTAGGCTACGATCATATCGACGCCGCGGCAGCGGCCCGCCGGGGCGTGATCGTCACCCACACC
>CAXSEU010000379.1:3465-3737 GCA_964236485.1 uncultured Lichenihabitans sp.
AACCGAACTGGGGCTGGGGGAGTGCGAACGCGGTGACACCGCCGCCTTCGACGATCGGGCGGTACCACCGCTCGATCTGCTCGGACGTGCCCATCAGCTCGACGACGAGGTGGCCGATACGGCGCTCGGGCTGATCCTCTCTGCCGTGCGTCAATTCCCGGCTGCCGAACGGCACCTGCGGTCGGGCGCTTGGATGCGGGAGAAGTTTCCCCTGAGCCCCAGCCTGCGGGGGCGCACCCTGGGCATCGTCGGGCTCGGGCGCATCGGCAAGG
>CAXSEU010000380.1:0-3718 GCA_964236485.1 uncultured Lichenihabitans sp.
GGTAGGCGACGGGCACGCCGAGCGTGCGCGCGGCCGGACCGATGTCCAACTGTCCCAGATATTCCGTGATGTCCCGCGCCAGCCCCGCGACACGCGCCGCCTTGCCGGCGTAGGTGGGGTCGTCGCGGAACATGAAGCCATAGTCCTTGATGGTCGTGCCGCAGCCGGAGGCGGTGATCACGATGGCTTCGAGCCCGCCGGCGTCGAGCTCTCGCGTCCACGCATCGATGTTGCCCTTGGCCAAGCGCAAAGCGTTGGCCTCGCGCCCCATGTGGTGCACCAGGGCGCCGCAGCAGCCTTCACCCGCCGGCAGCACCACCTCGACGCCGTGCCGTCCGAGAAGCCGGATCGCCGCCTCGTTGATCGAGGGCCGCAGCACCTGCTGGGCGCATCCGGTCAGCAGGGCGACGCGCCGCTTGGCCCGCCCGGGCACCGGAGCGGCCCGGATGGTCCGCCCCGGTTCGTACATCGGCCGGGGCGGGGCCGCGACGGGGGCGAGATCGAGGCCGGCGGCGATTCTGGAGCCCAGGCCCGGGAGCGCCGCAAGGAGCGGCCGCAGGGGTCTTGCCATGCGCGCCGCCATCAGCGCCAGGCGAAACCGGCCGCGATACGGAAGGACGGCGACATAGAGGGCCCGCATGATCCGGTCCGACGGAGCCCGGCTGTAGGTGTCCTCGATATGGATGCGGGCATGATCGACGAGGTGCATGTAGTTGACGCCCGACGGACAGGTCGTCATGCAGGAGAGGCATGAAAGGCAGCGGTCGATGTGGGTCACCACCTCGCGTGTCGCGGGTTTTCCGCCCTCCAGCATGTCCTTGATCAGGTAGATGCGGCCGCGGGGCGAATCGAGTTCGTCCCCCAGCAGCAGATAGGTCGGACAGGTGGCGGTACAGAAGCCGCAATGCACGCAGGTCCGCAGGATACGTTCCGACTCCGCCGTCCGGCTGTCGGCCAGTTGCACGAGGTCAAAGCGGGTTTGCATGATAGGTCTTCAACCGAAGGCGCGACGTCGCCCTTTCGCTGATACGCTTTTGCGGTCTCGAGGCGAAGTGAAATGGCGCTCCCCGCCCTGCCTTGCCGGAGGCGGTCCGTCGCGTGAGACATCGCGTCCCGTCCCGACGCCATTGCGCTCACCGGGCCTTTGTGATTTTGAAGACGGGCTTAGGTCCGCCGCCGTGTTGTCGACACCGGAAGCGGCGCGAAGGAGCGACGAAACTCATGCGAAAGATCGGTTTGGTTGGGTCCGGCGGTGCGGCGGTTCTGGCGCTGTCCGGGCTTGGCGCAAGCGCTTGGGCCAACGGCATAGGCTACGCGGAGCCGGGCCAGATCGGCTTCCAGGTCGGCGTCACCCCGATCGCCCGGGAGATCCATGCGTTCCACAACCAGTTGCTGCTGCCGATCATCACCGTGATCTGTCTGGTGGTTCTGGCGCTTCTGGGCTGGTGCATCTTCCGGTTCAACGAACACGCCAACCCGACGCCGTCCCGCACGACGCACAACACGCTGCTGGAAGTGGCCTGGACCATCGTCCCGGTGCTGATCCTCGTCGTCATCGCCATCCCGTCCTTCCGGCTGCTGACCCGCCAGTTGGTGATCCCGAAGCCCGACATGGTCATCAAGGCCACGGGCAAGCAGTGGTATTGGTCCTACGATTATCCGAAGGACCAGGCCGGGGGGTTCGGGTTCGATTCGGCCCTGCTCGACGAGAAGGACATGAAGCCGGGTGACATCCGCCTCCTATCGGTCGACAACGAGGCCGTCGTCCCGGTCGACAAGGTCGTCGAGGTGCAGGTGACCGGCGCCGACGTCATCCACTCGTTCATCGTCCAGTCCCTCGGCATCAGGATGGACGCGGTGCCGGGGCGCCTCAACACCACGTGGTTCAAGGCGGAGCGCGAGGGGATCTACTATGGTCAGTGCTCGAAGCTTTGCGGCAAGGACCATGCCTATATGCCGATCGCCGTGCGGGTCGTGAGCCAGCCGCAGTACGAGGCCTGGCTCCAGGACGCGAAGAAGAAATATGCGGATGCGGCCTTCAGGCCCGTCACCCTTGCCGCCGCGTCGGCGCCGCCCGTCCGCCAGTAAAGTCGCCGAGCCGAGGATATCATGGCCAACACCGCAACCGCTGCTCACGGCGCCGACGCCCATCCGCACGGCTGGCGTCGCTACATGTATTCGACGAACCACAAGGATATCGGGACCCTCTACCTGATCTTCGCCATCGGGGCCGGCTGCATCGGCGGCTTCATGTCGATCCTGATGCGCGTCCAGCTCATGAACCCCCAGTGGCATTTCATGGCCCGGCTCGCGCAGACGATCGGCCAGGCCGATGCCGGCAATGCCATCGACGCGGGGAAGAACCTCTACAACGTGCAGATCACCGCGCACGGCCTCATCATGATCTTCTTCATGGTGATGCCGGCCATGATCGGCGGCTTCGGCAATTGGTTCGTTCCCATCATGATCGGCGCCCCCGACATGGCGTTCCCACGGCTGAACAATGTTTCCTTCTGGCTGCTGCCGGCCTCGTTCCTGCTGTTGCTGATCTCGCTCAACGTCGAAGGCGCGCCGGGCATGAGGGGATTCGGCGGCGGCTGGGTGATGTATCCGCCGCTGTCCTCCAACGTCGGTCATCCGGGCCCGGCCATGGACTTCGTCATCCTGGCACTGCCTCTGGCCGGCGCCTCCTCGATCCTCGGCGCGATCAATTTCATCACCACCATCTTCAATATGCGTGCCCCCGGCATGACCATGCACAAGATGCCGCTGTTCGCCTGGTCGGTGCTGGTGACGGCGTTCCTGCTGGTGCTCTCGCTGCCGGTTCTCGCCGGCGCTATCACGATGCTGCTGACCGACCGCAACTTCGGCACGGCCTTCTTCGATCCGAGCAACGGCGGCGACCCGCTGCTGTTCCAGCATCTGTTCTGGTTCTTCGGCCACCCGGAAGTCTACATCCTGATCCTGCCGGGCTTCGGCATCATCAGCCACATCGTCTCGACCTTCTCGATGAAGCCCATCTTCGGCTATCTCGGCATGGCCTATGCGATGGTGGCGATCGGCGTCGTCGGCTTCCTGGTCTGGGCGCATCACATGTACACGGTCGGTATGTCGCTCGACACGCAGCGATACTTCGTCTTCGCGACCCTGGTGATCGCGGTGCCGACCGGCATCAAGATCTTCTCCTGGATCGCCACCATGTGGGGCGGGTCGATCGCCTTCAGGACGCCGATGCTGTGGGCCGTGGGATTCATCTTCCTGTTCACCGTCGGCGGCGTGACCGGCGTCGTGCTTGCGAACGCGGGTGTCGACCGGGCGCTGCACGAGACCTACTACGTCGTCGCGCACTTCCACTACGTGCTCTCGCTCGGCGCCGTCTTCGCCCTCTTCGCCGGCTTCTATTACTGGTTCCCGAAGATGTCGGGCTACATGTACAACGAGAAGCTTGGCCGATTGCACTTCTGGCTGATGTTCATCGGCGTGAACGTGACCTTCTTCCCGCAGCACTTCCTTGGACTGGCCGGCATGCCGCGCCGGTACGTCGACTATCCGGATGCCTATTCCCTTTGGAACGAGGTATCGTCGGTTGGCGCATTCATCTCCGGAGCCGGCGTCCTGGTGTTCCTGTTCATCATCTACGAGGCGTTCCAGATGAAACGCGTCGCGGGCGACAATCCGTGGGGGCCGGGCGCCACGACCCTGGAATGGACCTTGTCCT
>CAXSEU010000381.1:0-1569 GCA_964236485.1 uncultured Lichenihabitans sp.
GTGCGGCTGAGATCGTGGACACGCGTCTCGGGATCGAAGCCGCAGCCCACGAGCACCAGAGCATCGCGGGCCCGGTCCCGCACACCGCTCCAACTGATCGCGCCGAACCGCCGTTTCACGCTGCCCTCGCCGAAACCCTGCGCGAGGCCGATGTTCTCGGCGACCGTCATCCACTCGACAAGGCCGAGATCCTGGTGAATGAAGGCGACCTTGGATCGCGCCGCCCCTCGCACCTGATGGCGGTAGGGCTCGCCGTCGATCAGCACCTGCCCGCGGTCAGGCCGAAAAAGTCCGCCGAGCACCTTGATGAGGGTGGACTTGCCGGCGCCGTTCTCGCCTAGCAGGGCCAGCACCTCGCCCCGGTGCACATCGAGGCTGACGCCCTTCAGGGCTCGTGTGGCCCCGAACGTCTTGACGACATCGTCGAACCGGAGAATGCCCTCCGCCATTCTGACGCCCTCCCCGGCGGGCGGCTTATGCCGCTCCAGCTTTCGTGCCGCCCGGGCACCGTGCTCGTTATCGATAACGGTCGCAGGGTTGTCAAATCGCCGGGAAAGCGGGTGCGGGGCTGGGACCAACGCGGACAAACATCGGCCGCAATGATGAGTGAATGAGCGCTCATTCACTCACGGAAAAGCTTCGATGCTCGGTTGCAAGGTTTTCCGCAGGCCAGAATCCGAGGAAGCCTTCGCGCGCCGCCGCGAAGAAATCCTTGTTGCGGCGGAGCATTGTTTCGTCAAGTCGGGGTTCCACCGCACCACGATCCAGAACATCGCCGCGGATGCGGACATGAGCGTCGGCAATCTCTATCGCTACTTCGCCTCCAAGGACGCGGTCGTCGAGGCCTTGGTGGCGAGGGATCAGGCCAAGGCCGCCGAGGATTTCGACTCCTTGGCGACCGACGACCCGATGGGGGCCTTCGCGGCGCTCATGCGTCGCCAGCTCGTGGACGGCGGCCGGGCCCGCTCGGTTCTTTGGCTGGAGATCTGTGCCGAGGCGGCGCGCAACCCGACCATCGCCGCCGTCACACGTGCCCACGAACAGGTCATTTCAACGCATCTCCGGTCGTTCTTCTCTCGTGTCATCGCGGAGCGGTCGAAGAGAGGATTGCCCAGCGCGATCGATGCCGATGGGCTTGCCGGCCTCGTGATTACGCTTTTCGCGGGATCGATGGTGATGCAGGCGGTCGCGGCCGATGCCGGCGTCGACCAGATGCTCGGCGTGGTGGCGGCCGCGCTCGAAGGTCGTATCCCGTCGGGCGCGGAAGCGGACCATGGCGTCGAGGCCTACGCATGAAGCGGGCGGCGGTCGTTTCCTCCGTGCTGGGCAGCCTCGCGATCCTGGCATTGCCCGTCGGCTCCCCATGGGCTTGGGCGGCCCCAGATACCGTCCCGCTTCCGGTCGTGACCGTGGTCGAGGTCGCGCCGCGCGAGATCGTCGATCGGGCGGTTATTTCGGGCACCCTCGTGGCCCGCGACGAGGTCCTGGTCGCGCCGGAAATCGATGGTCTGCGCATCACCGATGTCCTCTGCGAAGAGGGTGATCACGTGGAGAAGGGCCAGGTCCCAA
>CAXSEU010000381.1:1579-3709 GCA_964236485.1 uncultured Lichenihabitans sp.
CAGGTCCTCGCGCGCCTGTCGCGCGAGATGCTGGATACGCAGATCGCGCAGAACACGGCCACGATCGCGCGCGCCGCCGCAGCGATCGCCCAGGGACGCGACGGCATCGACCAGGCCGATGCCTCGGCCCAGGAGGCGACGCTGGCCCTCAACCGTGCCAAGACCCTCAGTCAGTCCGGCAATTCAACCGAGGCCACGCTTGAGCAGCGCGTGTCGGCGTCGAGATCCGCCAACGGACGCCTCGCGGCGGCCAAGAACGGACTGGCCATCGCCGAGGCCGATCTGGCGCTTGCAAAAGCGCAGCGCGACGACCTGATGCTGCGCGCCGCGCGTACCGAGATCCGCTCGCCGGTGGAGGGCATCGTCAGCCGCAGGGCGGCGCGGGTCGGAGCCACGGCCTCCACGGCCGGCGAGGCGCTGTTTCATCTGATCGCCCATGGCCGGATCGAGCTCGAAGGCGATGTCACCGAGAGCGCCCTCGTGGCCTTGAAGGAGGGCGCGGCCGCGACCGTGACGCTCGACGGAGGCACCACGGTGGCGGGGCGCGTGCGCGCCATCTACCCGGAGGTCGATCGCACCAGCCGACTCGGTAAGATCCGGGTCAAGCTCGAGGCGAACGCGGCCCTGCACGCGGGGGCCTTCGCGCGCGGCGACGTCGAGGTGGCGCGCCACACGGGCAACGCCGTGCCGGTGGCATCGCTGCTCTACGGCAACGACGACTCGGTGTCGGTCCTCCTTGTCAGGGATGGTCGGGTCGAGGAACGGAAGGTGGAGCCGGGGCTTTCGGCGGGAGGCTTCGTCGAGATCAGGCACGGCCTTTCGGCCGGCGATGTCATCGTTGCCCGCGCCGGCCCTTTCCTGCGCACCGGCGACGCGGTGCGGATCGCCGAGGCGGCAGCCGGCGTGCAGACGCCGCGATGAACCGTCCCGCCGCACGCTCCATCGAGGTCGAGCCGACACCATGCGCCTGAACATCTCCGCCTGGGCGATCCGAAATCCGGTGCCCTCCCTGGTGCTGTTCACGATCCTGCTCGTGCTCGGCCTCGTCGGATTTCGCAGTCTCCCGATCACGCAGTTCCCGAATATCGACCTGCCGCTCGTCGCGGTCGCGGTCACCGAGCCGGGCGCCGCCGCGACCGAACTGCAGACCCAGGTGACGAAGCGGGTCGAGGACGCGGTCGCGGGGGTCGCCGGCGTCAAGCACATCACCTCGGCCATCAGCGAAGGCACGTCGAGCACCACCATCGAGTTCCGGCTGGAAACCAACAGCGACCGCGCGCTCAACGACGTGAAGGATGCGATCGCCAAGATCCGGTCCGAACTGCCGCGGACCATCGACGAGCCGATCGTGTCGCGGATCGATGTCGCCGGCCTCCCGATCCTGGTCTACGGCGTTTCGGCCCCGGCGATGACGCCCGAGGCCTTGTCGTGGTTCGTCGACGATGTCGTGGCGCGGCAACTGCAAGGCGTACGTGGGGTCGGCAGCGTGGGACGACTCGGCGGCGTCAACCGTGAAATCCGGGTCGAGCTCGACCCGGGCCGCCTCATGGCGCTCGGCATCACGGCCGCCGAAGTCAACGCGCAACTGCTCCTGACCAGTGCCGACATGGCGGGAGGGCGGGGGGAACTGTTCGGGCAGGAACAGTCCGTCAGGACCCTGGCGGGGGCGCAGAGCCTCGAGGGGCTCGGTGCCACCTCGATCATTCTGCCGGGCGGTCGCAAGGTGCGGCTGACCGACCTCGCGAAATTGTCCAACACGGCCGAGGAACCCCGGACCTTCGCCCGCCTCGATGGCCAGCCGGTGATCGGGCTCGCGATCTCGCGCGCCTCCGGCGCCAGCGATGCCTCGGTGGCGGAAGCCGTGGCGACCAAGATGGCCGATCTCAAATCCAAGAATCCCGGCGTGACGTTCACCGCCATCGACTCGTCGGTCACCAACACGGTCGGCAACTATGATTCCGCCATGCACGGCCTCCTCGAAGGCGCGGGGCTCGCGGTGCTCGTGGTCCTGCTCTTCCTGCGCGACTGGCGCGCGACGCTGATCGCCGCCATCGCGCTTCCGCTGTCGGTCCTGCCGACCTTCTGGGCCATGCAGGCGATGGGCTTCTCGCTCAACTTCGTCAGCCTGCT
>CAXSEU010000382.1:0-3693 GCA_964236485.1 uncultured Lichenihabitans sp.
TGCATCTCGCCGAACACGCAAAATTCGCCCAGTCGGTCGGCGTCCCGTTCACGGTCAAGGCGCGCAACGGCGACATGGTGGCGCTTTGGCCCGGTGAGCCCGGCGTGATCGACGAGGTGAGGCACGGGCGCCTCTGCAAGGACGGCAACGTGATGGTTTCGGCTCAGGACGCCTCGATCCTGGCCCGCACCAAGCTGGCTTTCGCGGGGGTGGTCTCGATCGCTTTCGCGATCACGTCGAACGGCAATCTTGCGGGCGACCCCGACGTTCTGATCAACGGCTTGCCGCCGCTCGCCAGCGACGGCAGGGCCATGGACGTCCTCATCGATGACGCCATCTTCGCCACGCTCGACAATCTCGGCCGCGGCAAGCGGCGCGATCCGGATGCCGCCTCCTCGGCGGTGGAACGGGCGGTGCGCGGCGCCGTGGGGGCGGCCTGGGGCAAGAAGCCGGTCGTGCATGTCCTCGTGGTCGAGGTCTGATCCAAGCCAGAGGGCGCCATGCCAATCCCCGTTTTCACGGCGGCGGTGATCTATTTCACCATCTGGTGGATCGTTCTTTTCGCCGTGCTGCCTTGGGGCGTACGCTCGCAAGCCGAGGCGGCGGATGTGGTGGCGGGAAGCGATCCCGGAGCCCCGGCGGCGCCCAGGCTCGTCGCGAAAATCCTCTGGACCACGGCCATATCGGCCGTGGTCCTCGGCGGCGTCCTCGGGATTTTCGCCTGCTGGGGGTGACTGCTCAGGCGCTGGTGTCCGGCGCCTTCAGCAGCGCGCATCCGGTGATGCGCCACTGCCCGTCGACCTGCTCGAAGGTGTAGACGGCGGTCCAAACGACGCCGCTGCTGTCGACGATCGTGACCTTCTCCATCGGTCCGAGCCCGGTGTCGCCCGCCTCGTCGAAATGCGTGCTCTTCGGTCGGACCAGCGGCGCATAGGACCGCTTGACCATGTCGAGGAACTGCGCCGCGTCCGGAAACTTCTGCTTGATCCCTGGTGCCGCGAAACTCTGGGCAGCCGTCGCGTCGTCGCGCCCGATGGCGTCGAGCTGCGAGGTGATCACCGCCTGGAACGCCGCCCCGTCGGGCTTGTCCTCCGCCCACGCGGGCGGACACCATGCGAGGAGGGCGAGACCCAGGGCGGCGGTCAACCTGCGTGTCATGGCGATCTCCGGAAGATGATCCCACCCAATTAAGGCGGCGCGGGTGCGTTGCGAGTGTTCGTGCCGGAATATTTGGCTCGGCGGCCTGATTTCCGCGGCAGCGTGCGGACTTGACCGTGATGGCTCGGGCCTTTAGTGCAGGCAGGCTCCCCGGAGGAGCGCGTAGCTCAGTCGGTAGAGCATCTGACTTTTAATCAGAGGGTCGTGGGTTCGAGCCCCACCGCGCTCACCAAGAGCGGGGCCGGTCCGGGCGATATGCGCCACGTTCGGCGCTATGGTCAAGTGATGCGCCTCTTCCTTCTCTGTGCCGTGTCGATCGTGACGCCTGTAAGGCTCTTTCTTCTGTAGACACGCTGGTCGTCACGTAACGCCTTGCAAGTCTGCCTCGTTAACAGCCCGTTCACCTCTTCGATGTTCTCCTCGAGCCTGCGGTTGAGGAGACACATATGACGCAGGCTCGCCACTTTCAGGATGCCCCTTCGAACACCCGGCCCTCGCCGACGAAAACCCAGTCCGAGATCCAGGAAGCGAAGCGGATCGACAAGATGAGGGCCGTCTGCAGCTCGCACCGTGTCTCCGGCTCCTTTACACTGCCCGCACCCGAGCCGGCGACGGGTGCTTTGACGCCTCGGCAAGCGGCCCGCTGATCCGGCAGCGGCTAGCGTATGTCATGCTGTTGCGGGCATCCGATGGCTCAGGGAGGCGAGCACGTTCACGGGCTTGTATGGAAGCTTTGTTGCTACGACAGCCTGACGTGCCCCAGGGGATGAGGTGGACGACGACGTGAATGAGATGGCTGGCGGGCGGCAGGGGCGGGCTCGGTCCCCGGTTCGGCCCCGCCTAGAAATCATCGAAAAGCCAGCGGGGGACCGGCACATTCAAGCGTGCGTACCGTCCTGTTTCGGCGTATGCCGGGCCGACAGGCGTGGAGACACCGTCGGTCCTGAGCCAGCGTAAGCGGCAGCCGATGTTCATCCCTCGAGCCGCTTGATCTCGTCGCGACATGGAGGGTGAAACGGCAGGCTGGTCGCCGATATCGGGCAAGAACGTCATCGATGGACGCCGCCTTTGCGTGCCGTAAAGCCGAAGGTGCGCAAGCAGGTCGCTGCCGTTCCGGTCCGCAACGACCCCGAAGGACAGCTCCGCGTCCTGCTGATGACCTCCCGCGAGACGCAACGGCTGATCGTCCCCAAGGGTTGGCCCATGAAGGGCCGGAAGGACCACCGCGCCGCTGCCATCGAGGCGCGGGAGGAAGCCGGCGTCATCGGTCGGATGCACAAGAAGCCGATCGGCACCTATATCTATTGGAAGCGCTTGCCTGGGCGGTTCGAATTCTGCCGGGTGAAGGTGTTCATCCTCGAAGTCGAGCGCCAACTGACGCTGTGGCGCGAGAAGGATCAGCGTCGCATCGGCTGGTTCCGGGCCAACGACGCGGCCGATCTCGTGGACGACCCCGGACTTGGCACCATCATTCGCAAGCTGCCGAAGCGCCTGCGACGCCGCGTCTCCGAGGTTCAGGCAGAAGCGTAGGAGGGTCTTCGGCAGCTTCCCTCGCCAGCGGAAAGATAAGTGTCGCTAATATGCTGGCACTGTCTTACAACGAGTGCCAAGACCCACCACCTGCTAGACAGTCGAGCGGCCGTCGGTCTGCACGCTTCATGTTTTACAGAAAGCCGAACCCCATGAATTTCCGCCCTCTCCATGACCGTGTTGTGGTGAAGCGCCTCGAAGGCGAAGAAAAGTCGAAGGGCGGTATCATCATCCCGGACACCGTCAAGGAAAAGCCCCAGGAGGGTAAGATCGTGGCCGTCGGGCCGGGCGGCCGGGACGAGAGCGGCAAGCTCATCCCCATCGATGTCAAGTCGGGCGACAAGGTGCTGTTCGGCAAATGGTCCGGCACCGAGGTCAAGATCGACGGCGAGGATCTCCTCATCATGAAGGAGAGCGACATCATGGGCGTCCTCGCCTGATTTCGCCTGCTTCCGCCGTTCATCCGTTCCTTCGACCAGGAGTTCACAACAATGTCAGCTAAACATGTCCGTTTCTCCGCCGATGCGCGTGACCGCATGCTCCGCGGCGTCGACATCCTCAACGATGCCGTCAAGGTGACGCTCGGCCCCAAGGGCCGCAATGTCATCATCGACAAGTCCTATGGCGCGCCGCGCATCACCAAGGACGGTGTCACCGTCGCCAAGGAGATCGAGCTCGACGACAAGTTCGAGAACATGGGCGCCCAGATGGTGCGCGAAGTGGCCTCGAAGACCAACGACATCGCCGGCGACGGCACCACGACGGCGACCATCCTGGCCCAGGCCATGATCAAGGAGGGCGTGAAATACGTGGCCGCCGGGATGAACCCGATGGACCTTAAGCGCGGCGTCGACATGGCCGTGATGGCGGCGCTGGCCGACATCAAGGACCGGTCGAAGAAGATCGGATCCTCCGACGAGGTGGCCCAGGTCGGCACGATCTCCTCGAATGGCGACAAGTCGATCGGCGACATGATCGCCAAGGCGATGCAGAAGGTCGGCAACG
>CAXSEU010000383.1:0-3636 GCA_964236485.1 uncultured Lichenihabitans sp.
GCCTTCGTGGCGGCGGCGGCGGTGGCCGACTGGCGGGTCGCCCTCCCGGCAAGCGAGAAGCTGAAGAAACGCGGGGACGGGGAGCAGGTGTTTCGACTGCAGGAGAACCCGGATATCCTGGCAAGCGTCGGTCTGCGCCGGGAGGCGCGGCCGGCGGTCGTGATCGGCTTCGCGGCCGAGACCCAGTCCGTCATCGAGAACGCGAGAAAAAAGCTTGACCGAAAGGGATGCGACATCGTGGTCGCCAACGACGTCAGCCCCTCGACCGGCATCATGGGCGGCACCAGCAACGAGGTCCACATCGTGACCCGGCATGGCGTCGACGCCTGGCCGCGAATGGGCAAGGACGAGGTGGCGCGACGGCTCGTCGCGTTGCTGGCGTCCCGGATGGAGGCTCGACCCTGACCCTCGATGTCCGCGTCAAGCGCCTGGCCCATGCGGAAGGCCTCGACCTGCCGGCCTATCAGAGCGCGGGTGCGGCCGGCATGGATCTCCTCGCCGCGATCGCGCCGCACACCAAGGTCGTGATCGAACCCGGCGCGCGCGATCTCGTCCCGACCGGTCTCGTCCTCGCCATCCCGGACGGCTTCGAAGCGCAGGTGAGGCCTCGCTCCGGGCTTGCCCTGCGCCACGGCGTCACCGTGCTCAACGCGCCGGGAACCATCGATGCGGATTACCGGGGCGAGGTTCAGGTCATGCTGATCAACCACGGCACGGAGCCCTTCGAGATCACCCGCGGCAGTCGGGTCGCCCAACTGGTTTTCGCCCAGGTCGAGCAGGCCCGACTGACCGAGGGGGATCTCGACGAGACGCCGCGCGGGGGCGGCGGCTTCGGCTCGACCGGCAGCGGAGACGTCGCGCCGTGAACCTCCTGCCGCCCCGGTCCCTGCTCGCCCTGGCGGCGGTCGTCGACATCGCGCTCCATGCCCGGGGGGCGCCCGTGGCCGCCAAGGCACTGGCGTCGCGGCAGGACCTCATGCCCCGTCACCTCGAGACCCTGCTGCAGGATCTCGTCCGCGCCAGGATCCTGAAAGCTCATCGCGGACCGCGCGGCGGCTACGAACTGGCGCGGGAGCGCCGCCGCGTCACGGCCGGCGAGATCGTCCGCGTCGCGGGCCGCGGCGGCGACCCCTCGACGAAACCGCGCCCGAAACTGGTCGACCGGGTGATCGGCCCCGCCATGGCCGGCGCGGCGGCCTTGTTTCTGGATGAACTTGACCGGATCACGGTCGACGACCTCTGCGGCCGCGCGGAAGCCGAAGCGGGACTGGTGCCGATGGGATCGGACTTCGCCATCTGAGGGGCAATGGCAAGCGGACTGCCGTCCGTTCAGCCACTTCGATCGTCGACCAAGCTTGTGGATTATGCTAGACATCTCATAAATGGACCTCGTTCCCGAATGAGGCGAGTCCCGCGAGACGTCCCGACAGTTCAGAGGAAACCCCCATGTCCCTCGCTGCTTCGAACACCGAAACGCATGCCGGCCAGCCGAATCCCGGTCGCGGCAGGATCTATGATTCCATCACCGACACGATCGGCAACACGCCGCTCGTCCGCCTGTCGAAGATCGCCGCGGAACGGGGATGCAAGGCGGAACTCATCGGCAAGCTCGAGTTCTTCAACCCGCTGGCGAGCGTGAAGGACCGCATCGGCGTCGCCATGGTCGACGCGATGGAGAAGGCGGGCCGCATCACGCCCGGCCGAACGACGCTGGTCGAGCCGACCTCCGGCAACACCGGCATCGCGCTGGCTTTCGTGGCGGCGGCGCGCGGCTACAAGCTGGTGCTTGTCATGCCAGAGTCCATGTCGATCGAGCGCCGCAAGATGCTGATGCTGCTTGGCGCGGAACTCGTTCTCACCCCTGCGCCGAACGGCATGAAAGGCGCCATCGCCAAGGCGCAGGAGATCGTCGATGCGACCCCCGGCGCCGTCATGCCCCAGCAGTTCGACAACGCCGCCAACCCCGAGATCCACCGCTCGACGACCGCGGAGGAAATTTGGAATGATACGGGTGGCAGCGTCGACGCGGTGGTGTCGGGGGTCGGCACGGGCGGCACCATCACGGGCGTCGGCCAGGTCTTGAAGTCGCGCAAGCCCGGGGTGCGTATGATCGCGGTCGAGCCGGAGGATTCGCCGGTTCTCTCCGGCGGCCAGCCCGGACCGCACAAGATCCAGGGTATCGGCGCCGGCTTCGTCCCCTCCATCCTCGATCGCCACGTCATCGACGAGGTGGTGACCGTCTCCAACCAGATGTCGTTCGAGACCGCACGGCTCGTGGCCCGGCTCGAAGGCATCCCGGTCGGCATCTCCTCGGGCGGTGCGGTCGCGGCCGCGGTCGAGGTCGGCAGCCGTCCCGCCATGGCGGGCAAGAAGATCGTCGTCATCATCCCGTCCTTCGCCGAGCGCTATCTCTCGACGGCGCTCTTCGATGGTTTATAGGCCGTCAATCTCTCCTGTCCGGATTCGATCCGGATCGGACGAGATCCGGCCGCCGTTCGCGGGTCAGGCGCTCGGCCTCGCTCCTGCGCCAGACCGCGATCTTGCCGTGATCGCCGCCGAGCAGCACGGCAGGGATAATGCGGCCCTCGAAGTCGCGAGGCCGCGTGTAGTGGGGGTATTCCAGGAGGCCCCCCTCGAAGCTCTCCTCCGCACCCGAGGATTCCCGGCCCATGATCCCGGGGACCAGCCGCACGCAGGCGTCGAGCAGTGCCAGCGCGGCGATCTCGCCGCCCGAGAGGATGAAATCGCCGAGCGAGATCTCCTCGAGGCCCCGCGCCTCGATCACGCGTTCGTCGACCCCCTCGAACCGGCCGCAAAGCACCACGACCCCCTCGCCCGCCACGAAATTTCGCACGCGCCGCTGAGTCAGGGGGGCGCCGCGCGGGCTCATGAGCAGCCGAGCCCGCCCGTCGTCCGGCGGCAGCGTCGCGTCGATGGCGTCCGCCAGGACATCGGCCCGCATCACCATGCCGGCCCCGCCACCGGCGGGCGTGTCGTCGACGGCCCGGTGCCGGCCCCGCCCGAACGGGCGGATGTCGACGGCGTCGCAAGACCAAAGGCCTCTGGCGAGCCCATCGCCGGCGAGCGACAGGCCGAGCGGCCCGGGGAACATGGCGGGAAACAAGGTCAGCGGCGTGGCGCGCCACATGTCAGCCGCCCTCGATCGCGGCGTCGCCTTCGTTCTCGGGGATCAGGGCGCCCGCCGCCACAATGAGCCGGCCGGCCTCGAAATCGATCGTCGGCACGAACGCCAGGGTGAAAGGCACCAGCAGCGTCTCGCCGCCCGTAAGCGGCACGATCTCCATGATGTCGCCGGCGCCGTGGTTCTCGATTCCCTTGACGCGGCCGAGCACGGCCCCCTCCTCGTCCTCGGCCTGCAGGCCAATCAGGTCGATGTGGTAGAATTCATCGGGCTCGGGCGGTGGCAGGCGCGATCGGTCGACGTAGAGCTTCGTGTTGGTGAGGGCTGCCGCGGCATCGCGGTCGTTCACGCCCTCGACACGGGCCACCAGCATGTCGTCCTTCAAGGGCCGGAGCGATTTGATCACGAAGGTGCGTCGCTCGTCCTCGCTCGAGAGCGGGCCGTAGGCGCCGATGTCGCGCGGCTCCCCCGTGTAGGATTTCAGGCGCAGCTCG
>CAXSEU010000384.1:0-3629 GCA_964236485.1 uncultured Lichenihabitans sp.
GCTGCTCGGGCTCACCCTGGGGGAGCCGGCGGCCGCCGGGCCGCCGACGCCGGTTGCGCCAGCCGCCAAGGCGGCGTCCCCCGCCAAGGGCGGGGCCGGATCGGGAGCGCCCCTTCTGCCGGGCTCGGGGTCCAAGGAGCCCATCAGCATCGACGCCGGCAAGCTCGACTATTTCGACAAGGAGCAGAAGCTCGTATACACGAACGACGTCGTGGCGGTGCAGGGCGACTCCACCCTCAAGGCTTCGGTCCTGACGATCTTCCTGCAAAAGGATCCGCCGGCCGCCGGTGCCGCCGCGCCCGCCGCCCCGGCGGGTCCCGGCGCGATCGGGCCCGGCGGCGGCAGTTCGGTCAGCCACATGGAAGCCGATGGCCCGGTGACGCTGATCTCCAAGGACCAGATCGGGACCGGCGACCACGCCACCTACGACAAGGCCGAGAACAAGGTCTATCTCAAGGGCAACGTCACCCTGTCGCAGGGCACCAATGTGACCCAAGGTGACCGGCTCGTCTATGACATGACCAACGGCCAAGCCCAGGTCTTCTCCGGCGAAACCAGCAGCGGCCGGGTCAAGAGCGTCTTCACGCCAGGCAGCGGGGCGCCGCCCGGCGCCCAGGCGAGCGAGGCCCCGGCGCCCGCCAGGTCCAGCAAGCCTGCGGCCAAACCCAAGCGCAAGCCTGCCAAGCCGGATCAGACCGCGCTTCATCCTGCCGAGGATGCCGCGGCGCAGCATTAGCCGCGGGTTTCTTGATGCTTGCGGCTTCCGTCGCGGCGCGGCGTCGTCTAGGCTGGGGTTCCACATGAAGGGTGGTGGCGGGATCGACGCGCCGCGGAGCACCATAACGCCGATATCAGCACGGGGGCCTGCCGGAAACGGCCGCTCGGCATCAGGACGGTTTGAAGGATCCGTGGCAGGCAGAACCCTTTCGAAGCGCCTTTCCGGGCTCCTGACGGGCCGCAAGGGGCCGCCGCGGCAGGTCGATGCCGACGAGGAGTCGATCGCCGAGGCGGACGCGCCGTCGGACGTTTGGGGGACCGAGGAGGATCCTTCGGGCGACGTGTTGCTCGAAGGGGCCGGCGGGGAGGGGCAGCTCGGCGTCCACCACCTCGGGAAGTCCTACAAGGGCCGTCATGTGGTCCAGGACGTGTCCATTCACCTGCGTCGCGGCGAAGCCGTGGGTCTGCTCGGGCCGAACGGTGCCGGAAAGACCACCGTCTTCTACATGATCACCGGCCTCGTGAAGCCCGACAAGGGCACCATCGACCTCGACGGTCATGACGTGACCTCGCTGCCCATGTACCGGCGCGCCAGGCTCGGCATCGGCTACCTCCCGCAGGAGGCCTCGATCTTCCGCGGGCTCAACGTCGAGGACAATATCCGGGCCGTGCTCGAGATCACCGTACCCGACCGCGCCCAGCGGGAAGCGGAACTCGACAATCTGCTGAGCGAATTCAACATCGCCAAGCTGCGCAAGGCCCCCTCCATCGCGCTCTCGGGCGGCGAGCGGCGGCGCTGCGAGATCGCACGGGCGCTGGCCGGGCATCCGTCGTTCATGCTGCTCGACGAGCCTTTCGCCGGCATCGATCCGATCGCGGTCGGCGACATCCAGGACCTCGTGCGTCACCTGAAGCAACGAGGCATCGGCGTGCTGATCACCGACCACAACGTGCGTGAAACCCTGGGCTTGATCGACCGCGCCTATATCATCCACTCGGGCCATGTGCTGACCGAGGGCACGGCGGACGAAATCGTCGCCCACCCCGACGTGCGCCGGCTCTACCTCGGACACGACTTCCGCATGTAAGCCGCAGCTTAAGGTAATTGCGGATGAAGAGACCGTTGCCGGAAGAACGCAAGGCGCTTGGCAAATTCCTTTCGATCCGGCGCGGCCGTCTGCAACCAGCTGAAGTGGGCATTCCGGCAGGTCGACGCCGCACGCCCGGCCTGCGCCGCGAGGAAGTGGCCTTGCTCGCCGGGGTCAGCGTCAGTTGGTACACATGGCTGGAACAGGGCCGCGACATCGGCGCTTCGGCCGACGTACTCGAGCGGTTGTCGCGCGTTCTCAGGCTCGACCGCGCGGAAGGCGGCGCACCTGTTCGCGCTTGCTTCGCGCCAGCCGCCGATCGTCGTGCTCGCCGACACGCCGAGCGATGGGCTGATTAAGCTCGTCGGGGTGATCGACCCCGTCCCCGCCTATCTTCGCAACAGCCGGCTCGATATCCTGGCCTGGAACCCGGCGGTGGCGGACCTATTCGTCGACTATGGCGAGCTGGAACCGCGCCAACGCAACACCCTTCGCCTGATCTTCCTTTATCCACCCTACCGAACTCTGATGCGCGACTGGGAGCAACTGGCCCGTGCCACCATCCGAGTGTTCCGCGCCGCTCGCGCCAAAGCATCGGAAAAGCTGTCGTTTGACCTGCTGGTCGATGAGATCAGCGCGGAAAGCGAAGAGTTTCGGACGTGGTGGCCGGAAGTGGACGTGCAAGGCTTCGACGAGGGCGCCAAGCGGTTGAGGCATCCACGGCTTGGTCTGATCGACCTTTCCTATGTCGCGCTCACGCCCGAAGGGCGGCCCGACCTGTCGCTCGTCACCTACTTCGCCCGGTCCGACTCCTGTGACCGGGAATCATAGGATAACCGCATCCCTTCCACCGCGTTCCATTTCGCATCATTTGGGCTTCCGGGTGCGTCGTCGGGACGTTTTGCGGGAGGGCCGGTCGGACGATGAACGAACATTCTGTAGATCGGCGAACCGTCCTCGTGGCCGGTGCGGTCCTGGCCACGTCCCTCTCTCTTGAACCGGCTCCAGCCGCCGCGCGAGGCTCTTCTAATATGACAACAGCACCCCTGACGCGCGAGGTCGTGCTATCGGTCAATGGCATCGACCATGCGATGGAGGTGGACACCCGCATGACGCTGCTCGACGCGCTGCGCGAGAAGCTTCACCTCACCGGGTCGAAGAAGGGCTGCGATCAAGGGCAATGCGGCGCGTGCACCGTCCATGTCGACGGCGAACGTCATTTAGCCTGCCTGACCCTCGTAGTTGCGGCCCACGGTCAACGGATCACCACGATCGAAGGTTTGGCCAAGGGCGATCGCCTGCATCCCATGCAGCAGGCGTTCGTCGACCATGACGCGTTCCAGTGCGGCTATTGAACGTCAGGCCAGATCATGTCGGCGGTCGCCTGCGTGCGGGAAGGTCATGCCGGCTCGGACGAGGACATCCGTGAATACATGAGTGGCAACCTCTGCCGCTGCGCCGCCTACCCCAACATCGTCGCGGCCATGAACCAGGCCAAGACCGAAATGGAGCAGGGCTGATGCGTCCGTTCGCATACGAGGCTCCGACGGACGCCGCGTCCGCCGTCGCCCTCGCCTCCGTCCCTGCGAGCGCGCATGTGACCTCACCCGTGCAATACATGGGTGGCGGCACGACGCTGGTTGACCTCATGAAGCTCGACGTCATGCAGCCGGCCACGATCGTCGACATCACCGCGATCGACGACGCGGCGATGCACGGAATCGTCCGTACGGACGAAGAGCTGCGGATCGGCTCGCTGGTCTCGATGGCGACGTTGCAGGCCGACGCGTCGGTGGTCCGTGATTATCCGCTGCTGACCGAAAG